>NZ_JBAMDI010000012.1:0-136233 GCF_036961695.1 Pseudomonas sp. CGJS7
GCCCTGATCGCTGCAAGGCGGCACCCACAGGTATCTCACGATCCTGTAGGTGCCGTCGGGTGGTAACCACTTTATGCCTCTCGCAATTGATCATTCTCAGGTTCTCTACTCATGGAGAACACGAGAACATGACTATTGGTTCAACACACAACCATCCTGCCGATCTGGCCATCGACCCATTACTGCCCACGCAGCCGTGGGCCGCGCGTTTCCCTAACCCCCCGGATCTCGACTACCGCCGTCTTATCGAACAAGAGGCCGGTTGCCGCACGTGCCACACACTCCATTCACCGCACTTGCATGTCGGCGCCTGAGTTACTGGGTTGCTTCAGCCCAGTTCAATGGCGGCTTTACCCTCGAGTACTACCCCCACTATCAGGTTGGGAAATAACGGCGTACGGGCCATTTTGTAGGGGGAGTCCTACTGCCATTATGTGACTTTCCTCTGGTCCCATAGGACTCTCCTGACTGTCGCTCCCTGACCCAACATCGCTTTACTGGCGTCCTTCCAAAACAACCACAAAAAGGAAGCCGCCATGTCTGAATCCTGTTCCCCCGTCAGCCCCGTACGTATCGCTGTCATCCAGTACGACCCTCAGGTCGGTCTTGAGCACTGTGAGAGTAACGTGAGCAGAGGCCTGGCATTGGCCCGGCGCGCAGCACGCGAAGGTGCGAACCTGATCGTACTGCCTGAACTGGCCAACACGGGCTACACCTTCAACTCCCGTGCCGAAGCCTATTCCCATGCGCAGGTGCTGCAGGACGGCCCTTGCCTGAAAACCTGGGCGGACTTCGCCAGGCAATACCAGGTATACCTGGCTGCGGGGTTTGCCGAACGCGACGGGCTGAAGCTCTACGACAGTGCTGTCCTGTTTGGCCCCGAAGGCCTGCTTGGGCATTACCGCAAAGCGCACCTGTGGAACCAGGAAAAGCTCTGGTTCACCCCCGGTGACCTGGGGTTCCCGGTATTCGAGACGCCTATCGGCCGTATCGGCCTGCTGATCTGCTGGGACATCTGGTTCCCGGAAGTACCACGGGTGATGGCCGCGCAAGGTGCCGACATCATCTGCAGCCTCAACAACTGGGTATGGACCCCGCCGCCGTTGTTCGATGATGCAGGGCGCTGCATGGCCTCGTACCTGACCATGACGGCAGCGCATGTCAACAACGTTTATATCGCCGCCGCGAACCGTGTCGGCAGCGAGCGGGGCGGGCGCTTCCTGGGCTGCTCGCTGATCGCCGGTACCAATGGCTGGCCGATCGGCGAGGTGGGCAGTGCAGAAGCCGAGGAGATCATCTATGCCGATGTCGATTTGAGCAGTGCACGCTCGGCACCGATCTGGAACAGCCTCAACGACCTGCCAAGAGACCGGCGCACCGACCTCTACGATGCCACCCTTGGCTATCGCTTGCATGCACCTATGCCACGTTGAGGAGTTGCGAATGAACACGCTCTTCTTCTCACGACAGCAGTATTGGCTTGCGTTGATTTTCGGCTGCCTGCTGGTGTTTCTCGCTGCAAGCCTTGGCCATGGCCAATGGCTGGATTATGCACAGAGGGTGGCGACGCTCGATGAGCCGCTCAGCCGCTTGCGCTGGATTGTTGGTGATATCAGTGAAGTGGCTTTCTACAAGCACGAACTGCCCGCGCTGGGCTTGCTGCTGGGGGCGTGCCTGGCGCACTGGGCGCAGCTGCGAGGGTACCGGTGGCAGGGCTTTGCCATCTGCTATGGCAGCGGATTATGGCCATGGGTGTTTACCAGCTCGTTTTTGGGTTTGCTGCTTAGCCATGTGTTGTGGGGATGGACCTTGGCCAGTGGCACCTGGCAACCCACCTTCGTTGCCTTCGTGTCATTGCCGGCAGCCATGGTCTTGCTTTTTGGTGCGGGCTGGCGGGTGACGATCACAGGGGCGCTACTGGGGGCACTACTGGTAACACCGGCCAGCCTGCTGATGGTCAATTACCTGTGTTATCCCCTGCAGTTACCAGTGGTAGTGGGCAATGTGAGTGGCATGGCAGCGGCAAGCGTGGTGGCCTTCATCCTGTGCAAGCGCTTTCCTTCATGGGTACGCCAATGCGGTGAACCCACCGTCGTGGCGCCGGTTGTCAATCAGCCTGACTACGGTGTGGTCTGGACTTTGCGACGCGTTCTGGCCGACTTCAGCGAAGCCCCATTCTTTGGTAATGAGCTGGCCAGCCTCGGGCTATTGCTGGGTGTGTTGCTGGCATACCTGTTGAGCCCGGCTGCACTGTCCTACGGTTCTATGCTGGTGATGCAGATAGTGGCCGGGCAGGCCCTGGCATCCCTGGTCGGGGTTGTACTCTGGCGTGGACAGTGGAAAGTCCGTGGGTGGTACCCTACCTACATTCCGATTGTGTCGATCGTCCCGGCCGCGGTGTTGACACATGGCGGCAGTTGGCAAGTGGTGGTGGCCAGTGCAGTGCTGGGTGCCCTGGTGGCTCCGCCGCTGGCAGTGGCGATCACTCAGCGGTTGCCGGCCTATGTGCATGGCTACATCGGCAATGTGGTGTCGATGGCCATCTGCACGCTTGGCATCGTGCCGGTAGTCGGGTTGATTGTGGGGGGAGAAGCATGAGTGAACATTCGAGCCTGCCCAGGCTGTCGATCGCTACTCTGGGCGGCACGGTCAGTATGCAGGCCTGTGCTGTCGGGGATGGTGTAACGCCAAGCCTGGATTGTGAGCGGCAACTGCTTCAGGTTCCACAATTGCGCGAGATGGCGCAGTTGAACGTTGCTTCATTGTGCCTGCTCCCCAGTGCATCGCTGGGCTTCGCGACGTTGCTGCAGGTGCTGGCATGGGCCCGTGGCGAGGTGGAGCGCGGAGCTCAGGCCTTGGTATTGAGCCAAGGGACCGACAGCCTTGAGGAAACGGCCTATTTCCTGGATCTGCTCTGGCCATTCGATGTGCCGTTGGTGATGACCGGTGCCATGCGCTCGGCGAGTCAGCCGGGCAATGATGGGCCGGCCAACTTGTTGGCTGCGGCTCAGGTTGCATTGGCACAAGACAGCCGTGGGCGAGGTGTGCTTGTGGTCATGAATGATCAGGTCCACTGCGCGGCAAGGGTTCGCAAGACGGCCAGCCTGGCGATGGCGGCATTCGAGTCGCCCGGATGTGGCCCGTTGGGCGACGTTGTGGAGGGTGTTGTGTTGTATCGCCATCCGCCCGGGCGACGGAAAGTGTTGCCGTTACCGTATCGCACCGACCAGCGCGTTGCCCTGCTGGAAGCCTGCCTGGACGCGGACACGGCGCTGCTGCGGGCTGTGGCCACATTGGGTTATGAGGGGTTGGTCATCGCCGGTTTCGGTGCTGGGCATGTTTCCGCCAGTTGGTCCGAAGTGCTGGAACACCTGGCGCCCACCTTGCCGGTCATGGTTGCTACGCGCACAGGTAGGGGGCCTACAGCCCGGGCAACCTACGGGTTTGCTGGTGCAGAGATCGACCTGCAGAAAAAAGGCGTCTACATGGCTGGGCAACTCTGCCCGCGCAAATGCCGCATCTTGCTGTGGCTGCTGATAGGCACCGACCGGCAACATGAGCTGCAGGACTGGTTGCAGCCCTGAACCATCTGCCCGCGCGGGTGTTCGCGCGGGCAGCCCTTCCGGCGTTGCTGTGCTAGGGTGCACACACTTTTGCTTCCCAGGATTCTTACCCATGCTCCCCGTACTCAGCGAAAAAGAACTCGACCGCCTCGAAGACCTGCTGATCACCTATGGCAATGACTACTCGGTGCTGAACCTGGCCGAGCTCAATGGCTTTTTCGTCGCGCTGGCCAGTTCGCCGATCACTGTCCTCCCGGAGCAATGGCTGCCCGCGGTGGCGGGTGGCAAGGTACCGAAGTTCAAGAAGCCCGCGCATGAGGAGGCCTACACGGCATTGATGCTGCGTTATGCCAGCCAGGTGGCAGAAGAACTCAGCAATGGTGTCGACCAGTTCGAGCCGCTGTTCGAGGAAAGCGAGGGCGAACAGGGCACTGTGATCGTGATGGAGGAGTGGTGTTTCGGCTACATGCGCGGTACCCAGATTGCCGGTTGGGGCGAGTTGCCACCGGAGCAGGACCTGCTGCTCAAGGCCATTTCGCTACATGGGCTGGAAGATAATTTCGAGCTGCTGGACCAGATGAGCGAAGAGGATATCCAGGCCTGTGTACCGCAGGTGGTCGAGGCTGCGCGTGGGCTGTACCGACATTTCAAAAAGCTGCACTGATCGGATCGTTGGCTAGCGCTCACCTGCAGGCGCCAGCGCAAGTGTTTGGAAACCATTATTCCGCCCTGCGAAATTATGGTTTCCCCTGCGCACTGATTCTGCTGCCAGCCGATCCAGTGCAGCATGTGCTCCATCAGCCCCGTCCCGGCGCTGACCAGGAGCCAAGCCCATGTCGAACCCGATCAAGCTCTACAACTTCCCCAAGTCTGGCCATGCCCATCGCATCGAGTTGATGCTCTCGCTACTGAACCTGCCCACCGAGCTGGTGTTCGTCGACCTGGCCAAAGGTGCGCACAAGCAGCCGGACTTCCTCGCCCTCAACCCGTTCGGCCAGGTTCCAGTCATCGATGACAACGGCACCGTGATTGCCGACTCCAACGCCATCCTCGTCTACCTGGCCAAAAAGTATGACAACGGTGCCTGGCTGCCCGAAGAACCTGCCGCCGCCGCCCGGGTGCAACGCTGGCTATCAGTCGCTGCCGGCCCGCTGGCCTTTGGCCCGGCCGCCGCCCGCCTGGTCACGGTGTTCGGGGCTTCGTTCAATACCGACGAAGTGATTTCCCGCGCCCACACCTTGCTCAAGGTGATCGATGCCGAGTTGGCCAACACGCCATTCCTGACGGGTAGCACACCCACCATCGCGGACATTGCCAACTACTCGTACATCGCTCACGCCCCCGAAGGCAATGTGTCGCTGGAGCCCTATGCCAATGTGCGCAACTGGCTGGCGCGGATCGAGGCTCTGCCGCGTTTCGTCCCCATGCCGCGCACCGTGATCGGGCTGCAAACCCACGCCTGAAACCCCGCCATCGCGAGGAACGCCGCCATGCAACAATCTCCTGATCACCGCCCCTCGCCCTGGCATGCGGGTGAAAAGACCCTGCAGGAAAAGGTCGGTGTAGCAGAACGCATGGAGGCGTTCGGGCAAAAGGTCATTCGTGACCACATGCCCGACCAGCACCGGACGTTCTATCACCAGTTACCGTTCATGGTCGCCGCCAGTGTGGATGCCCAGGGTCGGCCTTGGGCCACGCTGCTGGAAGGGCCGGAAGGGTTCGTAAGCTCGCCTGACCCTCGTATGCTGACGATCCACACCACGTTGCCAGCAGATGACCCCGCCACCCCCGGGTTGGCAGCCGGGCAGGCGGTCGGCCTGCTGGGGATCGAACTGCACACCCGTCGGCGCAATCGCATCAACGGGCAGATCCGCCACGCTGCCCAAGGGCAACTGCAAGTGGCCGTAGAGCAGGCGTTTGGCAACTGCCCGCAGTACATCCAGTTGCGTGACTACACCCGCGTCACCGAACCCGCCCTCGGGCGCATCGATGCGACAACACTGGATACCTCGACCGTCAGCATGATCCAGGCGGCCGATACCTTCTTCGTCGCCAGCTATGTCGAGCATGCTGACGGCCAGCGCTCGGTAGATGTCTCTCACCGTGGTGGCCGGCCAGGGTTCATCAAGGTCGAAGGCAATCGGCTGACGATTCCCGACTATGCTGGCAATCTGCATTTCAACACCTTGGGTAATCTGGTGGTCAACCCGCGGGCCGGCTTGCTGTTCATCGACTTCAAAAATGGCAATGTGTTGCAACTGTACGGGCGTGCCGAGGTGCTGCTGGACAGCCCGGCCATCCAGGCCTTTGAAGGCGCTGAGCGGTTATGGACACTGCAGGTCGAGCAGGTGGTGTGGCGTCCGGCAGCCGTTGCCCTGCGCTGGGCTTTCAAGGAGTACGCGCCGACCAGTCTGATGACCAGTACCTGGGCCGAGGCCGATGCGCGCCTGGAGCAGCGGCAACAACAGCGCCAATGGCTGGCCTGGCGGGTGCTGCGGGTGGAGCAGGAAAGCCGCGACATCCGCTCGTTCTATCTCGAACCACCGGCAGGCTGCCGTGTGGCCTTTGCCCCTGGCCAGCATCTGCCTGTGCAAGTGCCGCGTGATGGCGAGCCGGCGCTGATCCGCACCTACAGCCTTTCAAGTGCCCCCGACGATGGATTCTTGCGCATCAGCGTCAAAGCCCAGGGCCCGGCTTCGCGGTATCTGCATGAGCGCGTTGTGGCCGGCGATGTGTTGAATGTGCGGCCGCCGATGGGCAGCTTCACGCTTGACCAGCAAAGCACGCGCCCGTTGGTGCTGATCGGCGCGGGCGTGGGCATCACGCCGTTGCTGGCCATGCTGCGCCAGCAGTTGAGGACAGGGCAGGCCCGGCGCATTCATCTGTTCCATGGCGCACGCAGCCTGGCCGACTTGCCGTTCCAGCAGGAACTGGCGGCCTTGCGGCAACAGGCTGGCGATCTACTGCAGGTTCACCGCGCCCTGAGCCAGCCTGAAGGGCACGCGCAGGTCGGTCGTGATTACGAGTTTGCCGGCCGGTTGGGTATCGAACAGGTCAAGGCCACGCTGGCGTTGGACGACTACGATTTCTACCTGTGTGGGCCGGGCAGCTTCACCCAGCAGCTTTACGAAGGGCTGCGTGGGGTGCATGTGCCGGATGCGCGGATTCACGCCGAAGCGTTTGGCCCGTCGACGCTGCGGCGGCACACCGACGCAGACCAGCCAATCTTGCAACAGCCGCCTGCCGCCGACGAACCGGTGCCGGTGTATTTTGCTGCGTCGGCCAAGGAGGCTCGCTGGGTTCCCGGTAGCGGCACCTTGCTGGAACTGGCCGAGGCGCGTGGGCTGGCACCGGAGTTCAGTTGCCGGGGTGGTTCGTGTGGTACCTGCAAGACCCGGCTGGTGAGCGGCCAGGTGCATTATCCGAATCCGCCGGCAGAGTTGCCGGAGGCAGGGTCGGTGCTGATCTGTTGTGCTGTGCCAGCGAAGGGGGAGGAGGGGATGCAGGCGTTGGTGCTGGATGTCTGATTGAAGCCAGTCGTAGGAGCGGGCTTGCCCGCGAAGAGGCCGGCACAGCTAACACCACGCATCCAGATGAACGATAATCCGCACGCCCCATTACCCTCAGGAGCCCGCATGGACCAGATCCACCTGATGAAGGTATTCGTCGCCGTCGGCGAGCTGGAAAGCTTCGCCGCGGCTGCCCGCCGTCTGGACATTTCTGCGGCCGCCGTCACCCGCGCCGTCAGCGCCCTGGAAGAGCAGCTCGGGGTCAAACTGTTGCTGCGTACAACCCGCAGCGTGCGTCTGACCGAGGCCGGCGGCCGCTATCTGGAAGACACCCGGCACATTCTCGCCAGTATTCACGAGGCCAATGAAGCCGCTGCCGGCATCAACGCGACGCCCAGGGGCGACCTGGCGGTGACCGCGCCGATTTTGTTCGGCAAGAAGTTCGTCATGCCGTGCATCGTCCGTTACCTGCAGCAGTACCCGGAAGTCGACGTTTCCGCGTTTTTTCTCGACCGCGTGGTGAACATGGTCGAGGAGGGCATGGACGTGGCCGTGCGCATCGGGCCGTTGCCCGACTCCGGGTTGAAGGCGTTGCGGGTGGGCAGGGTGCGGCGCATGTTGTGTGCCTCGCCCGACTACCTGGCGCGCCATGGTGTGCCGAAGCACCCGTCGGACCTGGCCGGGCATGCGATAATCGGCACCACCAACCTGTCGCCGCGTGCGGGTTGGCGCTTCGGAGTGACCGACGAGCCGACCTTGGTGCGCATGAAGCCGCGGCTGACGGTCACCAGCAATGACGGGGCAATCGCAGCTGCCAGCGGCGGGCTGGGGATTGCCCGGCTGCTGTCGTACCAGGTGGCAGACGAACTGGCCAGCGGGCAGTTGCAGGTGCTGCTGGCCGAGTACGAAGAGGCGCCCTGGCCCATTCATGTGCTGCACCGCGAAAGCAAGTACGGGTCGGCCAAGGTCAGGGCCTTTATCGACATGCTGGCGCAAGGATTGCGCGATCAGCAGCTGGATTAACGTCGTACAGCGGGTCGAAAAGGATGCCAGACAATGTTCGCTATCGTGGCGGCCCTTTTTCAGGCAACCTGCTCACAACGCCCGATACTGCATCCTGAACCCCAGGTTCATTGCCTCCCCCTGGTGCAGCAACCGCAATCCTGGTCGCCCTGGCAGGTGGTGCGCATTGATGGGGTGGCTAACCGGCTCAAAGCAGAAAAAGCCTTGCCCTTGCGGGCAAAACAGCAAGAAGTGTTCAGCCCCGCTGGCACTGCACGCCAGTCGATAACCCGCGCTGGGTTGTTCGATCACACATTCCCCTGGCCAGCCACTGAAGGCGTGATCAACCACTGTCTCGGGTAAACGCCCCATGGCATTGAAGCGCCATTGTTCGGGCACCTCGGCCTGGTACGACGGCAACCGCCCATCCTCTGCCAGCCACACTTTGCGTGCCGATGCGTACAACTTGGTATCGGGATACCTCGGAAAGTAAGGGTGCAACCCCAACCCGTACCAGTTGGCCGACTCATCCAGATGGGTTACATGCAGGTCCAGGTTCAGGCACCCCTCATGCAGATGCACATCCAGCGTGGCCCGGTAAGCAAACGGCACAGCACTGTCTAGCGTCAGCCGTGCTCGCTGTTCACTGTGATGCTCCACCTGCCAGGCCTGTTGCCAGGCACTGCCATGGATCGGGTAAGGGTCATGCCCGGTATTCGGTGCCAGTGCCTGCCACCCCTCGGGCCGGGCAAAGCCACCCTCGCCAATGCGGTTGGACCAAGGCGCCAGTGGGTAGCAGGCGAGGCGTCGTGGCGTACCACTTTTCAGTGCGGCCAGGTCGGAATGGCGCAGCAGCGCTTGCCCGGTCGCTTTCACTTCCCAGTTGACCAGGCTGGCGCCCAACTCCGGAGCCAGGCTCAGGCGGGTCAGGCGGTCCTGCAGGTGCAGTTCGGTCGCAGACATTCAAGGCTCCATTTAAATGAACAATCAATTGGCCCGACGGTAGGTGAGCAGCACGATGCCGCACACCACCACCGCGCCGCCGAGTAATTGCAGGGTGCCCAGTTGCTGATCGAGCAAGGCCCAGCCCAGCAGTAGCGTGGCGATGGGTTCGACGTTCATCACGGGTGCGTTCTGCGCCATGTTCAGCCTTGGCACACAAACAAACAGCAAGGTGAAGGCCAAGCCATACAGCACTACAAGGCTGGTCAAGGCCGCCCAGCCACCGCTGCTGCCTGGCAATGACAAACCGGACGGCATCACGCCGCTTGCGCCTGCAACCAGCATGCTGGAGAACACGATCAGCAAAGTCAGCAGGCTGCGCACGGGGCCGCGCACGCTGGCCAGTTTATGGTCGGTGATCCACAAGGCGCAGGCAAAGGCACAGGCGGCGCCGAAGGCCAGGCTGACCCCTGGCACCCAGTGCGGGTTGGCCGCACCGCTGTCGGCCAGGCGTGCCGGCACATCCAGCGCCAGCACCAGGCCGCACAGGATCAGGCCCATGAACAGCACGGTGCGGCCCGTGGGGCGTGCGCCGCCCAGCGCCCAGGTGAGCAGCGCCAGCAGCATCGGGAAGGTGTTGCCCACCAGCAGCGCCAAAGCCACTGGAATACGCGCCACCGCCGAGTACAGGCACAGGCTCTGGGTGGCAATCAGCAGGCCGAGCAGCAGCTGCCACCGGCGCGCACCAGCGGGCAGGGCCAGGGCCTGGCGTTGCCACAGCAGCAGCCCGGCCAGTACCAGGAACGTGATGCCTGAGCGGCAGAGAATCGCCAGCAGCACGCCGGTGCCGTCATCGAAGGCGATGCGCGCGGCGATGTGGTTGCCAGCGAATGAACAGGCCAGCAGGGCGAGCAGGGCGATGGCCAGTTTGCGTGGGAAAAGCGGTACAACCGAGGAGGGAACAGCCATGTGCAGGATCCATTTGCAAGAGCCCAGGGGCCGCCAAGCGGCCCCCGTTCATAATTACAGCACCACGCTAGGCAGCCACAGCGAGATCGCTGGAATGTAAGTCACTGCCATCAGCACCAGGAACAGCGCCAGGTAGAACGGCATCAGCGCCTTCACCGTCGACTCGATACTCACCTTGCCGATGGCCGAGCCGACAAACAACACCGCTCCCACCGGCGGGGTGATCAGCCCGATACCCAGGTTCACCAACATGATCATGCCAAAGTGCACCGGGTCCACGCCGATACCGGTAATCACCGGCAGCAGGATCGGCGTAAGGATCAGGATCAGCGGCGCCATGTCCATCACCGTGCCCAGCAGCAACAACATGAAGTTGATGCACATCAGGATCACGTAGCGGTTGTCCGACAGGGTCAGGAACGCCGTGGTGATCTTCGACGGGATCTGCATCAGCGTCATTACGTAGCCGAAGCTGGCGGCAAAGCCGATCAGGATCATCACGATGGAGATGGTCCGTACTGTGCGGTGCATCAGCTTGGGCAGGTCGCGCCACTTGTAGTCGCGGTAGATGAACATGGTCACGAAGAACGACCACACCACTGCCACGGCTGCCGATTCGGTGGCGGTGAACACCCCCGACAGGATACCGCCGAGGATGATGACCATGGCCATCAGGCCCCACAGCGCCTCACCGGCAATTTTCAGCGCCTGGCGCAGCGGGATCACTTCGCCCTTGGGGTAGTTGCGCTTCTTGGCGAACAACAGGCACAGGCCCATCATCACCGCGCTCAGCAGCAGGCCGGGCATCACCCCCGCCATGAACAGCGAGGCGATCGACACCGTGCCGCCCGCCGCCAGCGAGTACAGCACCGAGTTGTGGCTGGGCGGGGTCAGCAGCGCCTGCACCGAGCCGCTGACGGTCACGGCGGTGGAAAATTCACGCGGGTAGCCTTTGCGCTCCATCTCCGGGATCAGCACCGAGCCCACCGAGGCGGTATCGGCTACCGACGAGCCGGAAATCGCACCGAAGAAGGTCGAGGCCATGATGTTGACCAGCGACAGCCCGCCACGCACGAAGCCCACCAGCACACCGGCAAAGGCCACCAGCCGGCGTGACATGCCGCCTTCGGCCATGATCGCGCCGGCCAGCACGAAGAATGGAATGGCCAGCAGCGAGAACTTGTTAACCCCACTGGCCACCTGGATCATCATCGCCTGCAGCGGGATGTCGATCCACCAGGCGCCGATCAGTGCCGACAGGCCCAGGGCGTAGGCTACCGGCATGCCGATCAGAATCAGCACGATGAAACTGCCCAACAGAATGAACGCTTCCATTTACGCAGCTCCTTCGTTTTCTTCGACCAGATCAAAGCGCACGACCTTGCGGTTGCTCTGATCGCCCAGCAGGAGTTTTTCCAGCACGAACACCAGCGTCAGCACGCCGCCGACCGGGATCGGCGCGTAAGTCATGCCGACCCGCACACCGGGCAGCGAGGCCAGCGACTGGTTCCAGGTGGTGATGCACAGCCGGGTGCCGTAATAGGTCATGAACACGCACACCACGATCATCAGCAGTTGTACCAGCAGGGCGACCAGCTGGCGCTGCAGCGGCGGCAACCGGTCGGTAATCATCCCCACCGCCATATGCGCCCCGGCGCGATAGCTGGCGGCGGCACCAACGAAGGTGAATACCACCATCAGCAGGATAGAGACTGGCTCTGGCCAGCTGGAGCCGGTGCCCAGCACGTAGCGGGCGAAGATGCCCCACGGGATGATCAGCGTCATGGCCAGGATCGACAGGCCCGCGATCCAGATGCAACTGCGGTACAGCGTGTCGTTCACGCTCAGGAAAAGCGATTTCATAGGCATCACCAAAGCGGCAGGGCGGCGGCGGCCGCACTGCCGAGGTCGTCTTGGAAGGGGCTGGTATTACTGGACGGCGTCGATACGCTTCATCAGGTCGGCGTACGGCGCGCCGTACTTCTCGCGTACCGATGCGGTGGCTTCGAAGAACGGTTTCTTATCGACAGTGATGAACTCGACACCGGCGGCCTTGAGCTTCTCTTCGCTGGCGGCAGACTTGGCGTCCCACAGCGCACGCTCTTCCATCTGTGCTTCGCGCGCGACCTTTTTCACCAGCACCTGCTGCTCCGGAGTGAGCTTGTTCCAGGTGGTCTTGGACATCACCACCGGCTCCGGCAGGATCAGGTGGCCGGTCAGGGTGTAGTACTTGGCGCTCTGGAAATGGTTGTGCTCAAGCAAGGTCGGCGGGTTGTTCTCGGCGCCGTCGATCACCCCGGTTTGCAGGGCACTGAAGATTTCCCCGGTGTCCATGGCGATGCCGTTGCCGCCCATGGCGTTCATCATGTCGATGAACAGTGGGTTGCCCTGTACGCGAATCTTCATGCCCTTGAGGTCTTCCAGGCTGCGCACCGGCTTTTTCGTGTAGATGCTGCGCGAGCCGCCATCCATCCAGGCCAGGGCCACCAGGTTGAAATCGGAATTGGTGATCTTGTCGAGGATTTCCTGGCCGATCTCGCCGTCGATGATCTTGCGCATGTGATCATGGTCGCGGAACACGAACGGCATGTTGAATACGTTCACATCCGGCACCACCGGGCCGACGATCCCCAGGCTGACGCGGGTCATCTGCACGGCGCCGATCTGAGCCTGTTCGATCACTTCCTTTTCCGATCCCAGCACGCCGCCGGCGAACATCTTGAAGGTAATGTCGCCATTGCTGGCCTGTTCCAGCTTTTTACCCATGTTCTGCTCGGCGACCACGGTCGGGTAGCCGGCCGGGTGGATTTCGGCGAACTTGATGTCCAGCGCCGAGGCGGGCATGGCCACGCTGAAGGCGAACGGGAGTACGGCAAGAAGCAGCTTGCGTTTGAACGTCATGATGAAACTCCGTGGTTTTTATTATCTGGTTTCGTGGGTGCAAGTGTGGGTGTGGCACGGCGCGTCAGCCCCGGTAGGCAGGTTCCTCCAGGCCCTTGGTGCCAGGGTCGAGGGCAAATACCCCGCCAGCCAGGGGCTGGTCGCTGAGGTCGATGCCCGTGGGGCGGATCGAGGTGACGTACAGAATGTCCAGGCTGGCGCCGCCAAAGGCGCACATTGCCGGCTTTTTCACCGGCACGCTGAGTGATCGGTCGAGGCGACCTTCGGGGGTAAAACGGTGGATCTGCCCGGCGTCGTTGCCGCAGATCCAGTAGCAGCCGTCCTGGTCGATGGCGGCGCCATCCGGGCGGCCGGGGTAGTTGCGCATGTCGACGAACAGCTGCTTGCCGTGCGGTGTGCCGCTGTCGATGTCGTAGTCGAAAGCCCATACCTTCTGCACGTTCGGGTGCGAGTCGGACAGGTACATGCGCTTGCCGTCGGGGCTGAACGCCAGGCCGTTGGGCACGATCATGCCATCCTGCTGCAGGTGCAGGTGGCCTTCGCCGTCATGCCGGTACAGCGCGCCCACGTGGGCACCTTGCTGCATGTCCAGCAGCATGGTCCCGGCCCAGAAGCGGCCCTGACGGTCGCAGCGGCCATCGTTGAAGCGCATGCCGGCCTGGGCGTGCTGCACGTTGCTGAGCAGCCGGCTGTCCAGGCTGCCGTCCGCCTTGGCCTGGAGCTGGAAGATGCCGCTTTCCATGCCCGCAACCCAGCCCTGACCGCTGCGGGCGATGCAGGCCAGCATCTCGTCGCCTTGCCAGCACTGGTGTTTGCCATCGGCCGCTTGCCAGCGATGCAATTGGCGAGCGGGAATGTCTACCCAGTACAGGGCCTGTTCACCGGGGTGCCACACAGGGCTTTCGCCGGTACCGTTGCGGGCGTCGACGATCAGTTCGCAGTTCATGGCCGTGCCTCCTGGCGAGGGATCAGTTGAACGGGCCGGCCACGGCGAAAGCGCCGCCCTGGTAGACCATGCTCGGGTCATCGGCGGCGGGTGCCGGTTGGGCCTCCACGGCTGCGCGGAAGGTTTCGGAGCTGTCCTTGGGTACATAGCCCAGGTGCGCGGCATGGCGGTTGTCCCACCACACGGTGCGATTGTCGGAGGCGCCGTAGACGATGGTGTGGCCAACCCCGGGGGTGAACAGCCCGCGTTCGATCAACTGCACCAGGTCGTCGTAACTGAGCCAGGTGCAGAGCATGCGCAGGTTTTGTGGCTGCGGGAACGACGAGCCGATGCGAATGCTGACGGTCTCGATGCCGTAGCGGTCAAAGTAGAAGCTGGCCACATCTTCGCCGTAGCACTTGGACAGCCCGTAATAGCTGTCGGGACGGCGCGGCGCGTGAGCGTCGATGCGCTCATCCTGGCGATAGAAACCGATGGTGTGGTTGGAGCTGGCGAAGATGATGCGCTTGACCCCGTGCTTGCGCGCCGCCTCGTACACGTGGAACACGCCGCAGATATTGGGGCCGAGAATCTCTTCGAAGGCGTGTTCGGTAGAAACCCCGCCAAAGTGGATGATGGCGTCCACGCCTTCGACCAGGGCATGCACCGCAGCCTTGTCGGCCAGGTCGCAGGTAATGACTTCTTCATGCGGGCCCGCGGCCGGGGCCATGGGGCTGATGTCAGACAGGCGCAGGACCTCGGCGTAGCCTTGCAGGCGTTCGCGAAGGACCTTGCCCAGGCCGCCTGCGGCTCCGGTGAGCAGCAGGCGATTGAAGGGGGTAGTGGTCATGGCCGGCTCTTGTTGTTAGTTGTTGTAGGTTGTCGTATGACTTGGGTGATTATTGGCGGTGGTTCTGTGTGTTGTCAATGAGGCTTGGGCGGCTTTTGCCGGCCTTTTCGCGGGTAAGAAATGCGAAAGGCCTGCGCGGTCGCCCGTAGGAGCGGGTTTACCCGCGAAGAGGCCGGCCCTGCTGGCCAATCCCCACCCGCCGTCCACCGTCTCCGCCGCCACCGCATTCGCGGGTAAACCCGCTCCTACACACATCGGTGGTTGGCCACGGGCCGCCGTAGGAGCGGGTTTACCCGCGAAAGGGCCGGCCCTGCTGGCCAATCCCCACCCGCCATTCACCGTCGCCGCCGCCACCGTATTCCCGGGTAAACCCGCATTTCTTGATCAGAGCAACGACAGCGGATAGTTGAAGATCAACCGGTTCTCATCGAACTCGTTATTGCTGTAATCCCGGCGAATCGACGAGTTACGCCATTTCACGCTCAAATCCTTGAGCGCCCCGCTCTGGATCACATACGCAAGCTCCGTTTCACGCACCCACTCCTTGCCATCGGTCACGCCCCCGCTGTGCACATCGCGCCCGCTGATGTAGCGGTTCATAAGGGTCAACCCCGGTACCCCGACGGTGACGAAGTTGAAGTCATGGCGTACCTGCCACGAACGCTCGTTGGCATTGTCGAAGCTGGAGTTGTAACTGTCGTTGGCCAAGGTCCCGCCACTGGTGCCGTTCACCCGCATCCAGGTATCACCATCGACTTTCTGCAGCCCCACCCAGAAGGTGCTGCCGCCGTACTTGGCCGAGAACATCCCCGAGTAGGTCTTGTTATCCAGTTCACCAGCGCGCCTGGAGCCGTCGTCATCGCCATGGAAGTAGCCGAGGTTCGCACCCAGGGTCCAGTCACCCACCGGCTGGCTGTGGCTCAGTTGCAGGTATTGCTGCTGGTACACGTCCTTCAGCACCGCATTCCACAGCCCCACCAGCGTGCGGTCCTGGTTGAACTTGTACTCGCCGCCGACGAAGTTGAAACGGTCCGACACGCCGCCGCCGTAGCTCATGTCTTCCATGCTCGCGTCGTTACGCGGGCTGTTGCCGCGGAACTGGCCGCCGTACAGGGTCAGCCCTGCGATTTCGTTGGAGGTAACCTGCCCGCCACGGAATGTTTGCGGCAACGAACGCCCGTCGTCCGAACGCAGAATCGGCAGCACCGGCATCCATTCACCGATCTTCAGTTCGGTCTTGGAAATACGCGCCTTGCCCGCCACCGCCAGGCGCCCGTAATCGTCGGCTGGCCGGCCATCGTCATGGCGAGGCAGCAACGCCGTGCCATAGGTACCGCCACCGCCGTCGAGCTTGACCGACCACAGCCCCAGCACATCCACGCCGAAGCCGATTGGCCCTTCTGTGAACCCCGAGCGGGCATCGAGAATGAAGCTTTGCGTCCACTCCTCGGCCTTGCTTTGCGGGTTGCTGGGGTTGGTGAAGTTGCGGTTGATGTAGAAGTTGCGCAGCCCGAGGGTGGCCTTGCTGTCCTCGACAAATCCCGCGGCCAGGCTGGTGCCCGGCAGGCCGGCGATAACCCCGGCGCCAAGCAGGGCGAAGGGTAGGGTGTGGCAGATTTTCATTATTGTTGTGCTCCCTAAGGGTGTGGCGTGCCCGTCCACCGGGCACGCGCAAGCGGCCTGCGGCAGGGGCGGGTAGATAACGGGCCGGTCAGGGCCAGGGGTGAACGCGCGGTAACCGGGCGCTACGTACTGGCTGGTGTACGCGAGCTGGCCGGGGGAAGAGGGGTGTGCAACAGGTGCGGGTGCAGCGGGATGGGTGTCGACATGGGTTCGTCCACGGATTGTTGTTTTTGTTATGTGTTGTCGTACAACTATGGGCGATTATTAGCAAGGGGAAGGTGGGCTGTCAACGGCTGATAGTTGAGTAATAAGGATCCAAGGACGCGAAATCCGGGCTGCAGAAGCTCTACCGTGGACTCTGTACAGACATACTACGACTGGGGCTCTCGCGCCGTACGCGATCCTCTGTGCGGGCATGCCCCCATTGCCTGCCTCGCACCTCAAACCGGGGACATGGTTTACAAATCAAATCGAATCAGCAGTGGTCCCATCCGCGAGCATGCGCTATCTTCAGATCTGGCCTCGCCCTCGACCACTCAGACTGGCATGTCCAGTCCCGGCATCCTCGTTGGTGCCGTACCCCTCCTGTCGGCGTGGGCGAGGCCTCTTCCTTTTCCGCAACGCTTCCCGGCTAAGATCGAGCGCTCCCTGGCGCCACGGCCGCCAGCTATCTTGGCAAATCTCCCGTGCTACGCGATTCCCTGGGTGGCCTTGTGCCGCGAAAGGGCCGCACAGCGGCCCCGGCAAACAATCCATCATTGCAGAATCACCAAGATCAGTGCGCTGTAATGACAGTCGTCTTTACATGAGGGCCAAGCCATGGCTTCCATCAACATCCGCGTCGACGATGATCTCAAAGCCCGCGCCTACAAAGAGCTCGAGCGCCTCGGTGTAACCCCCTCCGAGCTCATGCGGCAGGCTCTGCAATATGTCGCTGAGCGGGGCAAGCTACCCTTCAGGCCAGTCCTTATGACCGAGGAAGATGAAGACCTCATTGCGACCGTACAAGAGCGTCTTGGTTCTCCGCAGCGCGTGAGGGTCCAGCTGGATGACCTATAGCCTCGACTTCGATGCCCGCGCATTGAAGGAGTGGAAGAAGCTGGGCGATACCGTGCGTCAGCAGTTCAAGAAGAAACTGGCAGAGGTCCTGCTGAAATCTCGAATCGAGGCAAACCGCCTTCACTCGCTGCCAGATTGCTACAAAATAAAGCTTCGCAGCAGTGGGTACAGGCTGGTCTATCAGGTCATTGACCAAGAGATCGTGGTTCTTGTCGTCGCTGTCGATCGTCGTGAGCGGGACCAAGCTCACAAAAAGGCTGCTGAGCGACTTGAGTGGGCCTATAGGGTTTGGCAGCCCCAGGCCAAAATCTCAAGGTAAAACACCGCCTCAAAGCTAGAGCTGTGCTTCGGTGGGAGCGGGCGTGCCCGCGAAGAATCCGACTCGGTGAATGGCACCGGCTTCGCCGGTGTTCGCGACGGTTCAACGCCTCGATGAACCCACACAGGTCCCCCATCAGCCCAGAGGGCTCATTGCCAAGTCAGGCAGACCAGCTTGCTAGGTAACGCCGGCAAACTGCGATCTCTGTAGGAGATCACCCAGCCCTTCCGGGCTGCGCTGTCGCGCAGCAAACATGAGGTGTACGGCTTCAGTTCCGCAGCGACGCTGACATTTTGAAAAAGAAAAGGCGGTTGGCCCGGTAGGGCCAGCCGCCTTTTGCTTTGTTAGGGTTCGTGTGCGCGGGACAGAGATCGTAGCCAGCACTGGTGTGTGTCCGCACACCCGCGTAGGAGAGTGATCCGCACGGTATCGGCGTGAAGTCCCTGTAGGCATCAGCTGATTCAGCTGTGACCACGTATGAGAGAGTGAACCCTTTCGCCACCGTGTGCCCCGCGCGCCCTTTATCCTGCGAGGATTCATCATGGCGCGCAAGCCTTCCAAGCAACGCTTTACCGTCGTCCATCCCGATTGCGCGGCGATCGATGTCGGTGGTCGAGAGCATTTCGTGGCGGTCGATCCCCGGCACGAAAATCCCGTCCAGTCGTTCACGTCCTTTACTGACGACCTGCTCAAGATGGCTAACTGACTTGAAAGCCTGGGGATCAAGGTCGTTGCCATGGAATCCACGGGGGTTTATTGGATTCCAATTTACGAGATTCTCAGCGAGCGCGGTTTTGAGGTTTATCTCGTCAATGCCAGAGCAACTCGGCAAATCACGGGCCGTAAATCAGATGTGTTGGATTGCCAGTGGATTTGGCAGCTGATGACTCATGGACTGCTCAGAGGCGCATTCCGCCCCGATGATCTGACCTGCTGCGTCCGGTCATTGGTCAGGCAGCGTGCTTCCAAAGTGAAAGACCAGGCGCAGACGCTGAACCGGATGCAAAAGGCCATGAGCCAAATGAACATCCAGCTGGCCAATGTCATCAGTGATATTTCCGGTGTAACTGGCATGAAGATTTTGCGAGCCATCTGCGCAGGTGAACGGGACCCATCGCAATTGGCTGAACTAACCGACCGCCGCATCAAGGCAGGCAAGGAGGCTGTCGCTCGGAGTCTTCATGGCAATTGGCGGCGCGAGCATTTGCATGCGCTAACTCAGGAATTGGCTGCCTATGACTTCCTGGAGCAGCAAATTGCTGATTGTGACGACGCCATAAAAGCCGCGTTAGAGCAGTTGCCGGTGCTGCAAAACAAGCCAGAGCCATCCAATAAGCCTTTACGGAGCCCACACCGAAACGGTGCCCAACAGACTGAATTGCATCAGACATTGTGGAAAGTTCTTGGCGTGGACCTAACCGCAATTCCAACCATTGGGGTGGACACTGCATTAGTGCTGGCAGGGGAGATCGGTACAGATCTATCACGCTTCCCGTCCTCACAGCACTTCTGCTCTTGGTTGGGACTGGCTCCCCCTACCCGAATTTCCGGCGGTCATCGACTGGCAGGTGGCGGGCCCAAAATAGTCAATCGAGCAGCTCAAGCACTCAAGCAGGCTGCATCCAATGCCCGTAACGACAAGGGTTTCATTGGCGCATCGCACCGAGCCAGACTGACTCGAATGGATACCAGCTGCGCCATCAAGGCCACTGCGCATCAGTTGGCACGTCTGGTGTACAACCTGTTAACCAAGAAGCAGGCTTATGTTGAACAAGGTCTTGAGGAGTTCGAAACCAGAAGCCAAGACCGGCAGGTCCGGGCTTTGCTTCGCAAAGCCCGGAAACTGGGGTATCAGCTGGTGGCCGCTTGAGTGCTTAGAAAACAGTGGGTTGCATTTTGTTTGATGAGAGCGGGTTCACCCGCGAAGAGGCCGTCCCTGCTGGCCAGTCTCCACCCGTCGTTCACCGTTGCCGCCGCTACCGTATTCGCGGGTAACCCGCTCCTACGCAGATTGGTGGTGGACACACCTCGGGGGGTGGACGCAGGCCGTCGTGTAGGAGCGGGTTTACCCGCGAAAGGGCCGGTGCAAGCAAAGCAGCACCTGAAGGTGTCTATGCTTACTGCAGACCCCTCAGGAATCACACCCATGACCCTGATCAGCCGCGAACCCTGGTGGCTAGTCCCCCCAAAGCCCGGGCAGCAAGAGCAGGACCTGCACTGGGGCTACCTGGAAATCTACGCCGACGGTCGCGCTGTGTTTGTCGACCAGCGCCCCACTGACCGGGAACTGGCCGAGCGCAAGAGCTGCCGCAATTTCCCCGACCCCGAGCCGTGACGGCTCAGCCTTCCAGCTCAGCCAGGCGCGCTTCCAGCGCCGCAATGCGGGCTTCGAGGGCTTCGATGCGGTCTTCTGACACACTGCCGCCAGTGGTGCGCGCGCCGCCTTCCTGCTGCCGTGCAGCGAGAATCGCCTCGATTTCCGCCGGGTCGCCCAAGGCATGGGTGTAGCGGTCTTCACGCTGGCCGGCCTGGCGTGGCAGGTGCAAGGCCAGGTCCCGCGAGATCAGGCGCTCCAGCTGATGCTGGATCTGCTCGGTGTCGTCAAAGTCGTGCAGGCGGTTGCTACGGGTCAGCAGTTCGTTGAGGGTTTGCGGGCCCCGCAGGAACATCAGGCCCATCAGCACCAACTGCGCGGGCACCAGCTCCAGTGCCTTGTCTACCCGATGTTCCCAGCGGTCGGCACGGCTGCCCATCTGCAGGCGGGTCATGCCCTGACCTTCGAGGGCGCGCAATGCCTGGCCGACCTGGCCTTGGGTGAGGTTCATCACCGGCTCGCGGCTGGTCTTCTGGTTGCAGGCCAGGACCAGGGCATTGAGGGTCAGCGGGTAGCTTTCCGGGCTGGTGGCCTGCTTTTCGATCAGCGAGCCGAGAACGCGGATCTCGATGCTGTTGAAGCGGCCTTCACCTGCGGTTTCGTGTTCTGACATGGCCCTGTCTCGTGGCTGGGGAAAGGCCACTAGGGTAGGTAATGCCATCGCGTAAGGCAATTGGGGCCGCAAAGCGGCCCCGGCCCTCTTAGCCGTTGCGCTGCTCTTGAGCCTGGCATGCCGCGGCAGTGAACAGCACATCGGTCGAAGAATTCAGCGCCGTTTCGGCCGAGTCCTGCAGCACGCCGATGATGAAGCCCACCGCAACCACCTGCATGGCAATTTCGCTTGGGATGCCAAACAGGCTGCACGCCAGCGGAATCAGCAGCAGCGAACCCCCGGCCACGCCCGAGGCGCCGCAGGCGCACACTGCTGCCACCACGCTGAGAAGCACGGCAGTCGGCAGGTCCACCTGGATACCCAGGGTATGCACTGCGGCCAGGGTGAGCACGGTAATGGTGATCGCCGCACCGGCCATGTTGATGGTCGCGCCCAGCGGGATCGACACCGAGTAGGTGTCTTCATGCAGGCCAAGGCGTTCCGACAACGCCAGGTTCACCGGGATGTTTGCGGCCGAGCTGCGGGTGAAGAACGCGGTAATACCGCTTTCACGCAGGCACAGCAGCGTCAGCGGGTAGGGGTTGCGGCGGATCTTCCAGAACACGATCAGTGGGTTCATCACCAACGCCACGAACAGCATGCAGCCGATCAGTACCGCCAACAGGTGCAGGTAGCCGAGCAGCGCGTCCAGGCCCGACTGGGCCAGGGTGGAACTGACCAGGCCAAAGATGCCCAGCGGGGCGAAGCGGATGACCACGCGCACGATCAGGGTTACACCCGTGGACAGGTCTTCGACCACGGTACGGGTGGTTTCGCCGGCGTGGCGCAGGGCCACACCCAAGCCGATGGCCCACGTCAGCACGCCGATGAAGTTGGCATTGAGCAGGGCATTGACCGGGTTGTCTACCGCACTCAGCAGCAGGTTCTGCAGCACCTCGGTGATGCCGCCTGGCGCGCTCAGCGTGGCTTCGCTGGTGCTTAGTGCCAGGTGCGACGGGAACAGCATGCTGGCAACCACGGCCACCACTGCTGCGGCAAAGGTGCCCAGCAGGTACAGCCAGAGGATCGGGCGAATGTGGGTTTCCTGGCCGTGACGATGGTTGGCGACCGAAGCCATGACCAGGATGAACACCAGCACGGGCGCAACCGCCTTCAGGGCGCTGACAAACACCTTGCCAAGAAAGGCCAGGTCGCGGGCGATGGCAGGTGCCAGCAGGGCGAGGGCGATGCCGGCGAGCAGGCCGATGACGATCTGAGTCACCAGGCTGGTGCGGTTGAGGAAGCGGAGGAGAGGGGTCATGTGCAGCGGTATCTCGGAATCTGGAAAGGGCGGACTTTACCATAGAGCACCTATGGCGCATGTCGGGCCGTGTTCTTTGTCAATCAGGCTTTTGCGGCTACCAGTGAAACAACTCCCGCCGGGCCCCCTCGGTAATCGCCACGATCCCTGGGTGCTTGACCTTGCGCTCCACCGAAATGGCATAGAACGATTCGTGCACGGCCTCGGTCTGCCCGATCAGTTGCACGCCATACTGACGGCACACCTCCTCGGCGATTACGCTGGGCGCTACGAAAATGCCGCTGCCCGACTGTCCGAACGCTTGCATCAAGGCACTGTCATCGAACTCCCCCACGATCCGTGGCTGCACCTGCTGCTCGCCCAGCCACCGCAGCAAGCGGCTGCTTACCACGGTCTCCTGGCCGGGAACCAGCAGCGGAGCATCCTGCAGGCAAGCTGGAAAAGGACCTTCAAGCCGTTGTGCCAGCGCCGGGGTGGCGAAGAAGCTCAGCCCGCACTCGCCCAGCTTTTGGCTGTAGCACTTGATGTCCAGGTGGTTAGGCATGGGGCTGTCGGATATCACCAGGTCCAGGCGCTGGATAGCCAGGTCTGCCAGTAACCGCTCAAGTTTGTCCTCGCGGCAGTTGATGCGCAGCACCTCCTCCAGGTCCATGGTCGGTGCCAGCAGGCGGTAGACAATGGATTTGGGCACCACGTCAGCCACCCCCACACGGAACAGAATCTGCTCTTGAGGGCCGGCACGCAGCATGGCTTCAAGCTCGCTGCCGATCTGAAACATCTGCTCTGCATACACCAGGGCCTGACGGCCGGTTTCTGTCAGTTCCAGCTGCCGGCCGGCGCGCTGGAACAGTTCCAGGCCGTAGGTTTGCTCGAACAGGGTGATCTGCCCGCTGATGGTTTGCGGTGTGAGGTTCAGCTGTTGGCTGGCGCGGGTGATGCTGCCCGTCTTGGCCACGGCCCAGAAGTAATGCAACTGGCGATAGTTAAGCACCGTCGGTCGTTCCGATTCGTAAAAACCGAAGTATATGCCATGAAAATACGAATTTTCCTGAACTATTGCCGTCTCTAGAATGCACGGCTATCAGGCGCCATGCGCCGCCGGGTTATTTCAAGCGAGGACACCATGCTGCAACTCAAATCCATAGGCACCCCGTTGGTGCTGGCTTTGGCCCTGTTCACCCTGGCAGGCTGCGACCAGGCCGAGAAATCCGCGCAGCAGATGCTCGATCAGGCCGCGCAGTCGGCCAAGCAAGCCATCGACGACACCAACAAGGCTGCCCAGCAGGCGCTGAGCGAAGCCATCGGCAGCGAAGGGCAGAAGCCCAAGGATGCCGAGAAGAAAGAAGAAACCCAGGAAATCTGACCCCAACCGCTGCTGCAGGATTTGAACAATGGAATATTTGCTGGAACTCGCCGCTAGCCCTACCGCCTGGGTTGCCCTGGCTACGCTGGTGGCCATGGAAGTTGTACTGGGCATCGACAACCTGATCTTCATCTCGATCCTGACCAACAAATTGCCGGTGGAGTACCGCTCCAAGGCGCGGCGTATCGGTATCAGCATGGCCTTGGTCATGCGACTGGCCTTGCTCAGCACCGTGGCCTGGATCGTCCAGTTGACCGACCCGGTGTTCGAAGTGTTCGGCAACGCCTTCTCGTGGAAAGATGTGATCCTGATTGCCGGTGGTCTGTTCCTGCTGTGGAAGGCGACCAAGGAAATTCACGAAAACGTCGACCCGCATGGCGCCAAGGAGGAAGCCAAGGTCTCCTCCACGGTTACCCTGGGCTTTGCTGCGGCGATTTTCCAGATCCTGCTGCTGGACATCGTCTTCTCGGTCGACAGCATCATCACCGCCGTGGGCATGACCGAGCACCTGCCGATCATGATTATCGCCGTTATCACGGCTGTGATCGTGATGATGGTGGCCGCCGACCCGCTGGCCAACTTCATCAACGACAACCCGACCGTGGTCATGCTTGCGCTGGGCTTCCTCATCATGATCGGCATGACGCTGATCGCCGAAGGCTTTGGCGCCCATGTACCCAAGGGCTATGTGTATGCGGCCATGGCGTTCTCGACGGCTATCGAGGTCCTCAACATCCTGGCCCGCCGAGCGCGTCTGAAGCGTGAGGCGGCTGAAGGTTGATGTAAAAAAGGGGCGCTTCGCGTCCCTTTCGCGGACAAGCCCGCTTCCACAGGTACCTCGCGTGGCACTGACATTGCGAATACCTGTGCAGCGGGCTTGTCAGTCAGTGGGCTTCGGGAAATCCTGAGGTTAGCTCACCCCGGCATGCCGCCGCGCCCGCCTTACTGGCTGTGGCTTGGCGGGTGCCTGCGGTGGCAGGTGGTGTACATGACGCCGCACGATACGCAGTACACCCCACAGCATGGCGGCTGCGACGCTCAGCCACATGCCTACCAGCATGAGAATTGCCATGGTCAGGCTCATCTGTGCCTCCATCTTTGCGGCAAGCGCTTGATTGGGCCGCGTTTACCTTCCAGACACTGCTTTAGTCTAGCCCTTCGTCTGTGACGTTCCATCGAACAATGGTCTATCTCTAGGGCCGATTCGCTCCAAGGCGCTGTCGGACTATACCCGCGCCGCTGTCGGACCTATGATCGGTGGCCAGAGCCGGGCGCTGCCTGCCTGGCGTTGGAACAAGCGAGTGTCCATGGAGCAACATTCCTTCAAGGCTGCCCCCCGGCGGCTACTGGCTGCCTGCCTGCTGGCTGCCACCCTGGCCGGCTGCGCCAGCGCACCGCCCGGCAACCTCAAGGGCCTGCCGCAGCGAGTCGAGATCAGCAGCGTGCCGTTCTACCGTGGCAACGCCAACCACAGCGGGGCCATGGCGCTGGCGGCAGTGCTGTCGCAGCAGGGGGCGCCTATTACGCCGGGCTTGCTGGATAAGCCGCTCAACCTGCCTCAGGGCGCCGAAACGCTGGATACCGCTATTCCCCGTGTGGCGCGGGACTACGGTAGGGTGGTGTACCCGCTGGACAAGCAACTGGACGCGCTGCTGACCCAGGTGGCAGCGGGCAACCCGGTGCTGCTGCGTTACGAGGACGGTTCGGCCTGGTGGAGCGAGCCGCGCTATGCGGTGTTGATGGGCTATGACCGTTACAAGCAGCGGGTGCTGCTGCGCTCGGGCATGCACCGGCGGCAGGTGATGGCATTCGATGAATTTGCATCGGCATGGGAGAAGCAGGGGAGTTGGGCGGTGCTGGTGCAGCCACCTCGGCAACTGCCGGCCCAGGTTGATCGCCAGCGGTGGTTGCATGCTGCGGATGAATTGGCCAAGGCCGGGCAAGAGATTGCGGCGAAGCAGGCGGTCAATAGCCTGAACGAATAGCGTTGCCTGTGCCGGCTTCTTCGCCGGCAAGCCCGCGCCCACAGGATTTGTGCTTATTGCACAGTCCGTGTGGGCGCAGGTTTGCCGGCGAAGAGGCCAGGCCTGCCTGAATCAGAAGCCCAGGCGATCGCGCAGGCTGTAGTACCAGGCACCGATGGCGCTGAAGGGTACGCGCAGCATCTGGCCACCCGGGAACGGGTAGTGCGGCAGGCCGGCAAAGGCGTCGAAACGCTCTGCCTGGCCACGCAGGGCCTCGGCCAGCACCTTGCCCGCCAGGTGGGTATAGGTCACGCCGTGGCCCGAGCAACCCTGCGAGTAGTAGATGTTGTCGCCGATCCGGCCAACCTGAGGCAGGCGCGACAGGGTCAGCAGGAAGTTACCGGTCCAGGCGTAGTCGATCTTCACGTTCTTCAGCTGCGGGAAGGCCTTGAGCATTTTCGGGCGGATGATCGCCTCGATGTTGGCCGGGTCACGCGCGCCGTACACCACGCCGCCACCGAAAATCAGGCGCTTGTCGCTGGTCAGGCGGTAGTAGTCGAGCAGGTAGTTGCAGTCCTCGACGCAGTAGTCCTGCGGCAGCAGAGTGCGTGCCAGTTCTTCGCCCAGTGGCTCGGTGGTGATCACCTGCGTGCCACATGGCATGGACTTGGCGGCCAGCTCGGGTACCAGGTTGCCCAGGTAGGCGTTGCCGGCAACGATGATGAACTTGGCGCGGACCTTGCCCTGCGGGGTATGCACGACCGGGTTGGCACCGCGTTCGATGCGCACGGCCGGGGTTTGCTCATAGATGATGCCACCCAGCGACTCGACCGCGGCAGCTTCACCCAAGGCCAGGTTCAGCGGGTGGATGTGGCCGCCGCTCATGTCGAGCATGCCGCCGATGTAGCTGTCGCAGGCAACCACTTCGCGGATGCGCTTCTGGTCCATCAGCTCCAGCTGATTATGGCCAAAGCGTTCCCACAGGCGCTTTTGCGATTCCAGGTGGCCCATCTGCTTGCTGGTAAGGGCGGCGAATACGCCACCATCTTTCAGGTCGCACTGAATGTTGTACTTGGCCACGCGTTCACGAATGATGCGCCCGCCCTCGAAGGCCATGTGGCCCAGCAGTTGCGCCTGCTTGGGGCCGACGGTGCGTTCGATGACATCAATGTCGCGGCTGTAGCTGTTGACGATCTGGCCGCCGTTGCGGCCCGATGCGCCGAAGCCGACCTTGGCCGCTTCGACGATGCTCACCTTGAAGCCGTTCTCCAGAAGGAACAGGGCGCTGGACAGGCCGGTGTAGCCGGCACCGATGATGCACACATCGGTTTCCACCTCACCCTGCAGCGCCGGACGTGGCGGCACCGGGTTGGCCGAGGCGGCGTAGTAGGACTGGGGGTAGGGGGTGTTAGCCATGCTGCAGGAACCTCGTGTTTTATATTTTTAACGAATGTACCGATGCTATCAATAATAATAAACACCCGCTAGTCGTCTGGTGAAAATCCTTTACGGGTCCCCCCTTAGCCAGCCTCTCTATAAAGAGTTTAAGATTCAGTAGGTTAGCGCGAAAAAAAGTGTTGACAGGGTTTTTGTAATGCGTAGAATGCGCACCACACGACAGGCACATAGCTCAGTTGGTTAGAGCACCACCTTGACATGGTGGGGGTCGTTGGTTCGAGTCCAATTGTGCCTACCAAATCGAAAAAGGGGTGATCCGAAAGGGTCACCCCTTTTTTCATTGTCCATTGCGCGTGTGCCGGAAAACCGCGGTCTGGACGCGAAGCGCCTGCATTCGAAAGTTTTTGATTTTTCTCAAAAAAAAGCTTTACAGGTACGCATCGGGCCACTAATATGCGCACCACACGACAGGCACATAGCTCAGTTGGTTAGAGCACCACCTTGACATGGTGGGGGTCGTTGGTTCGAGTCCAATTGTGCCTACCAAATCGAAAAAGGGCGATCAGAAATGATCGCCCTTTTTGCATTTGCGCCCGAAGCAGCGTGTAACGTTTGGTCGCGGTTCGGGCATACCCCGGCGTGCTAGAATCCGCCCCTTCGAATCTGGAGGTACACGCGTGCGCAAACTGGCTGTGGTAATGGCAGTGCTCGCCCTGGCGGGCTGTGAGAACGAGGTCGAAGGCGTGCACAAGCAGGTGGCCGAACACCTGCACAACCCCAAGACCGCCAAGTTCGGCAACGTGCGGATCGACACCCAGGGCACCATCTGCGGTCAGGTCCGCGGCAAGGACGATGCCGGGCAGTACGAAGCCTACCGCAGCTACGTGGCGATCAAGCGCGATGGCCAATACGACATCATCGTCGACGATACCGGCAACAACCTGCGTATCCGTGAGCTCTGCGGTGGAGCCGACCTGCAGCGCCGTGCCGAGGCGCTGGCAGACCAGCCGGCGCCACAGGGTTGGGACGTGGAAGTGGTGCAGGGCGCCAACATGGGCGCGCTCAGTGACATGACGGCGCGCCTGATCGAAAAGGGTATCCCGTCTTCGGTGGAGTACCGTGACGGCAAGCCGGTGGTGCTGCTGGGGCCGTTCCCCACCCGCGAAGAAGCGCAGGCGCGCAGGGATGAAGTGATGGCCAAGCTAGGTACCGATTCGGTGGTCATCCAGCACGGCGCAGCACGCTAAGCCAGTAAAAGTGGCGCCGCAGTCAAGGCTTGTGTCAGGCGCTGTTCACACAAGTTTGGCTATGCTTGGGGTGGTAGCTGCCAAACGGGGAGGGCCTCATGTCTACACTGGAGCGGGCCATTGCCGTGGCCGCCAGGGCGCATGAAGGGCAATACGATAAGGGTGGGGCGGCTTATATCCTCCACCCGTTGCGCGTGATGATGCGGGTTTCCACACCTGAACAGCGGATTGTGGCGGTGCTTCACGATGTGATCGAGGACACCTCGCTGACCCTGTCCGACCTGGCGCGTGAGGGCTTCGCGCTGAAAATCCTGGCTGCGTTGCTGGCGCTTAGCCGCCGCGAGGGCGAGCCTTACCAGGATTTCGTGATGCGCCTGGGCGACGACCCGCTGGCGCGCACCGTCAAGCTGGCCGATCTGGCCGACAACAGTGATCTCTCGCGCATCCCCTGTCCGGGCCCCGCCGACCTGGCGCGGCTGGCCCGTTACCGGGAAGCCAGCGCCTACTTACAAACGCTGGCCTGAGGATCAACCGCACGCCTTGAGGTTGACCGGCCCCACGAACGCGTTTCCCCGCCCCATCACGCAGGCGACCTGTTGGTTGCGTTGCCGCTCCCAGGCTTGCGGCGGGTAGGTCTTGTTCCAGGCCTCGAAAAGCTGGCGGTCCTGTTTGGACAGGCGCAGGTTGTACTGCTTGCTCATGTAGAAGTAGGTGCGGGCGATCATGCCGCGGATCGACGGGCGCGGCATCACCTTCCTCGCCTTGAAGTCGACCTGGGTCAGGCAGCGGCCATACTGGCCGCGTTGTTCTGGTAGCCAGCCGAAACTGAAGTTGCTGCGGTCGCCGTTGACCTCACCGATGCTTGGCACCAGGTTGTGCAGGTCGGCTTCGGCGCGTTGGTACACTTCGTCATGCTGCGAGCACTGCTTGCGCCCGCCACTCTGCCAGCATTGGCGCTGATGGCCGATCTGCCAGGCGGGTACGATGTGCTCCCACTCGATGCGTGACGCGCGCTGGGCATTCTTGCGCGGGGCATAGCCGCAGGAGGCCAGGTCGACCTTGTTGCCCTTGTATTTACAGCCGCAATAGAACTCGGTCGATTGTGGCGCGTAGAGCTTCCAGGCGACCTTCTTGGCCTCCTGGAAGGTACGCGGAGCGTCGGCTTGAACAAACGGAGCGGTCAGTAACAGGCAGGCTGCTGCGAAAAGCGAAACTCTCATGCGCAGTCAATCTTCCTTCGGTACCGTCCAGAAAATCTGCACACCGCCATCGTCGCGATGGGCGAGGGTGACGTTGTCGTTTTCTGCGATCTCCTGAAGCAGGGTCTCCCAGTCATCCGGGCTTTCCTGTTCCAGGCGGAAGATCAGCGCCGCACGGCTGCGCTGGGCGGTGGGGCTGTTGATGATCTTCTGGATGCGTACACCCAGCTGTTCATAGCTGCTCGGAGTGGCGGAGGCGGTGCTGGACACAGGAGTTTCCTTGTTTTGCTGTATGTGCATACAGTATTTCACTGTAATTAAATTCGCAACAGCTTGTCAGGGGAAATCCAGCGTTGGTCTGTAAGCCATGACACTGTTCTGAAATGTAAACGATGTTCGGGTTAGAGGCAGTGCAAAGCAAAACCTGAAGTGAGACAGGCGGCGACTGAGGCTGCCTGCCTTCTTTATAGCTTCAGCAGGCTGTTGCGCTGGTAACTTTCTTCGCGGCCGTACGGATGTGGGTGCCGTACAGCGTCAGGCCTGTGAAGGCCAGGCCGCCCACCAGGTTGCCCAGTACGGTGGGGATTTCGTTCCACACCAGGTAGTCCATGAGCGAGAAGTCGCCGCCCATGATCATTGCGGATGGGAACAGGAACATGTTCACGACCGAGTGCTCGAAACCCATGAAGAAAAACAGCATGATCGGCATCCACATGGCGATCACCTTGCCGCTCACAGAGGTGGAGATCATCGCGCCGACCACGCCCATCGACACCATCCAGTTGCACAGCACGCCACGCAGGAAGATCGTCAACCAGCCTGCCAGCCCGTATTGCTCGTAACCCAGGGTGCGGGCCTCACCGATGCTGGCAATTTTCTCTCCCACGGCACCGGGGGAAGCATGGAAACCATAGGTAAAGACGAAGGCCATCATGCAGGCGACCGTAAGGGCGCCGGCGAAGTTGCCGACGAACACCAGGCCCCAGTTGCGCAGAATTCCCCTAACGGTGACCCCGGGGCGTTTGTCCAGTAATGCCAGCGGGGTGAGCATGAAGACCCCGGTGAGCAGGTCGAAGCCCATAAGGTAGAGCATTGAAAAACCAACCGGAAACAGTACTGCGCCTATCAGGGCTGAGCCTGTCTGCACTGCGATGGTCACTGCGAATACGGCCGCCAGGGCCAGAATTGCCCCGGCCATATAGCTGCGGATCAGCGTGTCGCGAGTGGACATGTGGACCTTTGATGCGCCGGCATCGAGCATCTTGGTGACAAAATCGGTGGGTAGCAGATAAGACATGGCGGTTCCCTCAACTGCGGGTAATAGGCGGCACCCCCGGAGGGATGCCGAGGGTTGGATGGGTTTACCAGGAACGGTATGGCAAGAACTTGCCATTGAGAGTCAACAAAACCCGGTCGCCTTTGGGATCTTCGATTCGCTCGACATGCATGGAAAAGTCGATGGCACTCATGATGCCGTCGCCAAATTTTTCCTGGATAACGTCTTTCAGGGTTGGGCCATAGACGCCCACGACTTCGTACAGTCGATAGATCAGCGGGTCTTGAGGGATGGACTTGTCCCAACCCTTGACCGGGAAAGCGGTTAAGGTAGCGGCGACTTGATCATCCAGCTCCAATACCTCGCAAAGATGCGTTGCCACTTCCAGCGGCGCGCTGTTCATGCCGTAGCAAACCGATGCAAGCCATACCGGGGCCTTGCCCACTGCGTTGGCAAGATCATCCCAGCTCAGGCCCTTGCGTGCTTTCGCGGCCATGATCAGGTGATGCATTTCAAGTTTGTCCATTATTTCTGCTCCCGCAGTTTTGTTTAAGGTGAGAACACCCATAGCGAGAGATGTGCCAACTTCCAACATTTTGTAACTACCTGATTTTATTGGTTTATTTTTTGGTTTCTGGCGGGGTGTATTTACGAAATTTCGTAAATTACGAACTGTCGTAATATTGTTCACGAAATTTCTTGAAAATCGGTTCGAGGATATCCATCAGTGACAGACACCGTCGCCCTCGGAGTCGCGGCCGACTCCGCCGTTGCCATGCTGTTAATCCACCCGGTAGCTGATCGAGTACTGCAAGCCAACAACGCCGCGCTTGATTTACTTGGCTGCGCCGCAAATGAGCTGCCCGGTCATGCCTTTAGCCATTTTCTGCGAGGGGGAATCGCACTGTGGGTGAGCTTTACGGATGAGGTGCTGACTCAAGGCGAAGCGTGGTCGGACGACCTGCTGCTGGTGGATCTGCAACTGCGGCAAATAGCGGTGGAGGTTTCGGCTAGCGCGGTTGAGGGCGGGAAAATTGTGCTGGCGGTGCAGCGCCGCGACCTTCTGGAGCAGCGCCGTAACCGTGCTGAGGCGCGCCGGCAACACCGTTTGGGCCACGTGGGGTGGGAACGAATCAGCCAGGTGTTCGAGCGCATCCAGCAGCAAAACCGGCTGATTCTTGGTGCAGTTGGCGAGGGCATCTATGGGCTCGATACCCGGGGCCAGACCACGTTCATCAACCCCGCCGCCGAGCGTATTTTGGGGTGGAGTGCCGTCGACATGATTGGCCAGGATGCCCACCATTTGTTCCACCACAGCCATAGCGACGGACGTGCGTTCGAGGTCAATCAGTGCCCCATCCATGCTTCGTTCAGCGATGGACAAGTTCATCGCGTGGACCACGAGGTGTTCTGGCACAAGAGCGGCGAACCAATCGCCGTCGAGTACACCAGCACTCCAATCTTCGAGATGGGAAGGCTGGTAGGGGCGGTGGTGTTGTTTCGGGACATCCGCGAACGACAACGCACTGAAGCGCGCCTGCGCGATGCGCTAAGTGAAGTAGAGCAGTTGAAGACTCGGCTGGAAATGGAAAACCAATACCTGCAGGAGGAAATCAACGCCCACGGCAATCACCACGAGATCGTCGGCGAAAGCCCTGCGGTCAAGCATCTGTTACAGCAGATCGACCTGGTCGCAGCTACCGACGCCAACGTGTTGGTCACCGGCGAGTCAGGCACGGGTAAAGAGCTTGTTGCTCGCGCTATTCATGCCAGCAGCCCCCGGCGCGACCGCCCTCTGATTCGGGTCAATTGCGCCGCGGTGCCCCGTGAATTGTTCGAGAGCGAGTTCTTCGGCCACCTCAAAGGGGCCTTCACCGGAGCGGTCAGCAACCGAGTGGGTCGCTTTGAGTTGGCAGACGGCGGTACCTTGTTTCTCGATGAGGTGGGAGAGATTCCGCTGGAGCTACAAAGCAAGTTGCTCCGCGTTCTACAGGACCGCCAGTTTGAGCCTGTAGGCGACAATCGCACCAGGGCCGTTGATGTGCGAGTTATCGCCGCAACGAACCGTGACCTACGCGATATGGTCGCCCGAGGTGCGTTCCGAGAAGATTTGTACTTCCGCTTGAATGTGTTCCCTATACGCTCGGTGCCCTTGCGGGAGCGACTTGAGGACATTCCTTTGCTCGCCAGCCATTTTCTTGAAAGGGCTAGCCTGGCGTTCAACAAACCGGGCATTCGCATGTCGCTGACCCAAGTCGCGGTGCTTCAGCAGTACGCTTGGCCGGGCAACATTCGCGAGCTTCAAAATGTGATTGAGCGACAGACCATTGTCTCCCGAGATGGTCGCGTGAGCTTTCATGAGGTTCTGGCGCCAAGCGCCCCGTCCAGTGGCCCTGTATCTTCAACTTCACAATGCCCGCCCGAGCCGACTGCCGACAAAGACTGGGAGCGGCAGATGAAGCTGAATGCGATCTCTGTGCTCAAACGAACAGCAGGGAAAGTCTCCGGCGAGGGTGGTGCTGCGCAATTGCTGGGGTTGAAGCCCACAACCCTGGCGTCTCGACTCAAAAAGTGGGGCGTTGATCCGAGAGATTACAAATAGAGCTACTCGCGCAACCCTGAGAAGAAACCCACTGATGCGAGCCCCAGTTGAGTGGCGGCGGGGCGGGGTTGATCTGGAAAAGGAAGAATGGCCGGTGATGTGGGGCACCGGCCATGGGTGGTTGATCAGTACTCCCAGAAGATGCGCTGCAGCTCTTTGCTGTCCTGGGTCTTGGTCATTGCCACCATCGCCAGGATCCGCGCTTTTTGCGGGTTCAGGTCGTGAGCCACGACCCAGTCGTTCTTGTCATCCGGCTGTTCGGCGTTACGCAGTACGAAACCACCCTGGTTGACATGCGACGAGCGGATGATCTGCACGCCGTTCTTGCGCAGTTCTTGCAGCGCCGGGACTACCCGCGACGATACCGAACCGTTGCCGGTACCGGCATGGATCAGCGCCTTGGCGCCGTTCTGTGCCAGCGCCTTGTAGGCGGTGTCGGTGACGTTGCCATAGCCATAGGCAATGTCCACCTGCGGCAGGCTGCTGATCTGCTTGATATCGAACTCGGAATTGACCGTATGGCGCTTGGCCGGCAGGCGGAACCAGTACGATTTGCCTTCCACCACCATGCCCATCGGGCCCCAGGCGCTCTTGAAGGCTTCGGTCTTGATGTTGACCGCTTTGCTCACATCGCGGCCGGACTGGATCTCGTCGTTCATGGTCACCAGCACGCCCTTGCCACGCGACTGTTTGTCGCTGGCTACGGCCACGGCGTTGTACAGGTTGAGCATGCCGTCGGCGGACATGGCGGTACCCGGACGCATCGAGCCGACCACCACGATTGGCTTGTCGGTCTTCTCTACCAGGTTGAGGAAGTAGGCGGTTTCTTCGAGGGTGTCGGTGCCGTGGGTGATGACGATGCCGTCGACGTCCTTGCTTTCAGCCAGCTCGGCGACGCGCTTGCCCAGCTTCAGCAGGTCGTCATTACTGATGCTCTCGGAGGCGATCTGCATCACTTGCTCGCCACGTACATTGGCGATGTCGGCCAGTTCCGGCACGCCGGCGATGAGCTTGTCGACGCCCAGCTTGGCAGCCTGGTAAGTGGCGCTGTTGGCAGCGCTGGCACCGGCGCCGGCAATGGTGCCGCCGGTGGCGAGGATGACCACGTTGGCCAGCTTCTGTTGGGTTTCGGCTTCTTTGGCCGAGGCGCTGGATGGCAGGATCAGCAGCAGGGCGAGTGCGCTTGGGGCGAAGGTTTTCAGTGCGGCATTCATCGTTATTGTTCTCGCTTCCTAGTGAGTTAGTTATTGAGTCGCGCAGGGCTATAGGCATTTTTCGTACCAAGGCGCCACGCGTTGCCTGGGTTGGAGCGGCCTTGCGTTGCAATGGGCTGTGTAGCAGCCCCGACAATGTGTGGTGTTGCACCGAGCCGCGCCTGCCAAGGCGGCATTGCATTCGTAATTCCGAACAGATAAAGGAAAAGGTGTTCGGTTTTTCGGAAAAGGCTGCATAATCGGCCCCAGCAGCACTTTGGCCTCCGAAAGCCAAACGGATTTGACAAACAACGGTCCTGTTACCATAGTTGGTCAACGCAAACGTTTGCGATCCGACAAAAAACACAAGATTCGGAGTCATCGTTCATGAAGCTGCCGTTCCCCGGTCGTCTGCTGGCCCTCGCTGTCATTTCCTCGCTTAGCCTCGCCTTGCCATTGTCTGCCGCCCACGCTGAAGACAAGCCCAAGGTCGCCCTAGTCATGAAGTCGCTGGCCAACGAGTTCTTCCGCACCATGGAAGACGGCGCCAAGGACTACCAGAAAACCCACGCCGACGAGTTCGAGCTGATCGCCAACGGCATCAAGAACGAGACCGACACTGGCGAGCAGATCCGCATCGTCGAGCAGATGGTCAATGCCGGCGCCAAGGCGCTGGTGATTGCCCCGGCTGACTCGAAAGCACTTGTGTCGGCGGTGAAGAAGGCCATGGACCAGGGCGTGGTGGTGATCAACATCGACAACCGTCTGGACCCTGATCTGCTCAAGAGCAAAGGCATCAGCGTTCCCTTCGTCGGCCCCGACAACCGCAAGGGCGCGCGCCTGGTTGGCGATTACCTGGCCAGCCAGAAGCTCAAGGCCGGCGACCAGGTGGGCATTATCGAAGGCGTGCCGACCACCACCAATGCCCAGCAGCGTACCGCCGGCTTCAAGGACGCCATGGACGCCGCGCAGATGAACATCGTCTCGGTACAAAGCGGCAATTGGGAGATCGACAAAGGCAATGCCGTCGCCGCCTCCATGCTCAACGAATACCCCGACCTGAAGGCCTTGCTGGCCGGAAACGACAGCATGGCACTGGGCGCTGTGTCCGCCGTGCGTGCCGCTGGCAAGGCCGGCCAGGTGCAAGTGGTGGGCTATGACAACATCAATGCCATCAAGCCAATGCTTGAAGACGGTCGCGTGCTTGCCACCCTCGACCAGGCCGCCAGCCAGCAGGCGGTGTATGGCATTCAGGCGGCGCTGAAAATGGTCAAGGGCGAAAAGCCTGATGTGGATGCCGACAACGTCATTCAGACCCCGGTCGAACTCATCACCAAGAAGCCCTGATGCTGCCAGGAGAATCGGCCATGCCTGCATCGGCCAATGAAGTGGTGCTTGCCGCCAGCGGCCTGGGCAAGACCTACGCCCAGCCCGTGCTCGGCGAGGTCAGCCTGAGCCTGCGCGCCGGTGAAGTGCTGGCCCTGACCGGCGAGAACGGCGCGGGCAAGAGTACGTTGTCCAAGCTCATCAGCGGCCTGGAGGTGCCCACCACCGGGCACATGACCTACCGTGGCCAGGCCTACGCGCCCGGCAGCCGCAGCGAGGCCGAACGCCTTGGTGTGCGCATGGTCATGCAGGAGCTGAACCTGCTGCCGACGCTGACCGTGGCGGAAAACCTGTTTCTCGACAACCTGCCCAGCCGTTTCGGCTGGATCAGCCACAAGCGCCTGCGCCAGCTGGCAACGGCCGCCATGGCTCGGGTCGGGCTCGACGCCATCGACCCGGACACCCCTGTCGGCGAGCTGGGCATCGGCCATCAGCAAATGGTCGAGATTGCCCGCAACCTGATCGGTGACTGCCATGTGCTGATCCTGGATGAACCCACTGCCATGCTCACTGCGCGCGAGGTGGCGTTGCTGTTCACCCAGATCGAGCGCCTGCGCGCGCGCGGCGTGGCCATCGTCTATATCTCGCATCGCCTGGAAGAGTTGCAGCGGGTGGCCCAACGCATCGTTGTGCTGCGCGATGGCAAGCTGGTGTGCGACGAGCCGATCCAGCGCTACAGCAGCGCCGAGCTGGTCAACCTGATGGTCGGCCGCGAGCTGGGCGAGCATATCGACCTGGGCCGACGGCAGATGGGTGCACCGCTGCTCAAGGTCGACAAGTTGTGCCGCGGCGACAAGGTGCGCGAGGTGTCGTTCGAAGTCAGGGCAGGGGAGATTTTTGGCATTTCCGGCCTGATCGGCGCCGGCCGTACCGAGCTGTTGCGCCTGATCTACGGTGCCGATCGCGCCGACAGCGGCGGTATCGCGCTCGGCCAACCGCCGCAGGCGGTAAACATCGACTCGCCCAAGGCTGCAGTGCGGGCCGGTATCGCGCTGATAACCGAAGACCGCAAAGGCGAGGGCCTGCTGTTGACGCAGTCGATCAGCGCCAACATTGCATTGGGCAACCTGGGCGCGGTATCGCGGGCCGGCGTGCTCGATGGCGAAGCGGAAAAAGCCTTGGCCGAACGCCAGATCCAGGCCATGCGCATTCGCAGTGCCGGCGCGCAGCAGGTGGTGGGTGAGCTGTCTGGCGGTAACCAGCAAAAAGTGGTGATCGGCCGCTGGCTGGAGCGCGATTGCCAGGTGCTGCTGTTCGACGAACCCACGCGTGGCATCGATGTGGGCGCCAAGTTCGACATTTATGGCCTGCTGGCCGAGCTGGCGCGCCAAGGCAAGGCCTTGGTGGTGGTGTCCAGTGACCTGCGAGAACTGATGCTGATATGCGACCGCATCGCCGTGCTGTCCGCCGGCCGCCTGATCGACACTTTCGCGCGTGATCATTGGAGCCAGGACCAGTTGCTTGCCGCCGCCTTCGCCGGTTATCAGAAACGTGACGCGCTGCTGCATGACGCAGCCCCCAGGATGGATGCATGAAAACCACCCCGCTCAACAACCAGGAAGCCGCCCCCGTGCGCCGCAGCGGTACCTACTTTGGCCTGGGCACCTACCTGGGCCTGGCTGGCGCCTTGCTGGCGATGATCGTGCTGTTCTCGTTCCTCAGCAGCCACTTCTGGTCGTATGGCACCTTCAGCACGCTGGCCAACCAGATCCCGGACCTGATGGTGCTGGCGGTGGGCATGACCTTCGTGTTGATCATCGGCGGCATCGACCTGTCGGTGGGCTCGGTGCTGGCGCTGGCCGCCTCCACGGTGAGCGTGGCGATACTCGGCTGGGGCTGGGGCGTGCTGCCCTCGGCGCTGCTGGGCATGGCTGTGGCCGCATTGGCCGGCAGCATTACCGGTGGCGTCACCGTGGCCTGGCGCATCCCGTCGTTCATCGTCTCGCTTGGTGTGCTGGAGATGGCCCGTGGCCTGGCCTACCAGTTCACCGACTCGCGCACCGCCTATATCGGCGACGCCTATGCCTGGTTCTCCAACCCGGTCGCCTTTGGTGTTTCGCCAGCGTTTATCATCGCCTTGTTGGTGATCGTGCTCGCCCAGTTGGTACTGACGCGCACGGTGTTCGGCCGTTACCTGATCGGTATCGGCACCAACGAAGAGGCCGTGCGCCTGGCCGGTATCGATCCGCGCCCTTACAAAGTGCTGGTGTTCGCCCTGATGGGCCTGCTCGCCGGCCTGGCCGCGCTGTTCCAGATCTCGCGGCTGGAAGCGGCCGACCCCAATGCCGGCTCTGGCCTGGAGCTGCAGGTCATTGCCGCCGTCGTGATCGGCGGCACCAGCCTGATGGGTGGGCGTGGCTCGGTCATCAGCACCTTCTTTGGCGTACTGATCATTTCCGTATTGGCCGCCGGGCTGGCGCAGATCGGTGCCAGCGAGCCGACCAAACGCATCATCACCGGGGCGGTGATCGTCATCGCCGTGGTGCTCGACACTTACCGTAGCCGGCGCGCAGGCCGGCGGAACTGACACCATGGCAACTATCAAAGACGTCGCGGCACTGGCGGGTATTTCCTACACCACCGTGTCCCATGTACTCAACAAGACCCGTCCGGTCAGCGAACAGGTGCGGCTGAAAGTGGAAGCCGCCATCATCGAACTGGATTACGTGCCCAGTGCGGTGGCGCGCTCGCTGAAGGCGCGCAGCACGGCCACCATCGGCCTGTTGGTGCCCAACAGCGTCAACCCGTACTTCGCCGAACTGGCGCGGGGTATCGAAGACGCCTGCGAGCGCAACGGCTATTGCGTGATCCTGTGCAACTCCGACGACAACCCGCAGAAGCAGCGCAGCTACCTGCGCGTGCTGCTGGAAAAACGCATCGATGGCCTGGTAGTGGCCTCGGTGGGCCAGGACGACGACCTGCTGCAGAGCCTGGCCAGTGTGCGCACGCCAATGGTCATCGTCGACCGTGAGCTGGAAGGCGTCGATGCCGACCTGGTGCGCATTGACCACGAGCAGGGGGCGTACCTGGCCACCCGGCATCTGCTGGAGCTTGGTCATCGCGACGTCGCCTATATCGGCGGCCCCGCCGAAACCGGGGTTACCCAGCTGCGCCTGAGCGGCTTCCGCCGTGCCATGGCCGAAGCCGGTGCGCCCGTGCCGGGCAGCCGTGTACTGCACTGCGACTTCACCAGCCCGGGTGGCCATGCAGCGGCGGCGCAGATGCTGGAAGGCAAGCGGCCCTCGGCGATTTTTGCCGGCAACGACATGATCGGCTTTGGTGTGCTGCGCGCTGCAGCCGAACGCAATATCAGCGTACCCGGCGAGCTGTCGGTGATCGGTTTCGACGACATCGAGCTCAGCCGCTACGTGTACCCACCACTGACCACGGTGGGCCAGTCGATCCGCGAGCTGGGCGAGAGCGCTGCCTCGTTGCTGCTGACGCGTATCGCTACGCCCCGGCAAGGCGCGGCGGAGCAGCGCATTGTCGCCCCGCGTATCGTCTTGCGTGAGTCCACCGGGCCGCGTCCGGACCTGTTCAATGATTACCGCTAACGCTAAGGAAACGTCATGAATGCCAAGGTTGTGGTGGTTGGCAGCCTCAACATGGACCTGGTGGTCCGCGCCCAGCGCCTGCCACGGGCTGGCGAAACACTCCCCGGCGATAGCTTTTTCACGGTGCCGGGCGGCAAGGGTGCCAACCAGGCTGTGGCAGTGGCGCGGCTGGGCGGCAGCGTGGCGATGATCGGCAATGTAGGGGATGACGACTACGGTCGGAAGCTGCACCGGGCCTTGTATGTCGAGGGGATCGACTGTCAGGGCGTCAGCACCTGTCCAGCCATGTCCAGCGGTGTGGCGCTGATCACGGTGGATGCTGCCAGCCAGAACTGTATTGTCATCATTCCCGGCGCAAACGGCTTGCTGACGCCGCAGTCGGTGCGGCGCTTCGATGCGTTGCTGCAGGCTGCCGAGGTAATCATCTGCCAGTTGGAAGTGCCAGCCAGCACCGTGGCCTGGACACTGGCCAGAGGGCACGAGCTGGGCAAGCAGGTGATCCTGAACCCAGCACCCGCTACCGGCCCCTTGCCAGCGGACTGGTTTGCGCATATCGATTACCTTACCCCTAACGAAAGTGAGGCCGAAGCCTTGACCGGTGTGGCGGTGACCGACCAGGACAGTGCCCGGCGCGCAGGCGAGCGCTTGCTGCAGCTGGGGGCAGGCAAAGTGATCATCACCTTGGGTGCGCAAGGTGCCTTGCTGGTTACTGCCCAAGGCCATCAGCACTATCCGGCGCCGCACGTGCAACCGCTGGACACCACCGCTGCCGGCGATACCTTCATCGGTGGCTTTGCTGCCGGCCTGGTGCGTGGGCTGGAGGAGGGGGAGGCGATCGCCTTTGGCCAGCGTGCTGCAGCATTGTCGGTTACCCGTGCCGGTGCCCAACCGTCGATTCCCTATCTGGCGGAGCTGACGCCATGAAGAAAACCCCGCTGTTGAACGTTGCCCTGTCGCGGGTCATTGCCGGTATGGGGCATGGCGATATCCTGGTGATTGGCGATGCCGGGCTGCCGGTGCCGCCGGGTGTGGAACTGATCGACCTGGCCATTACGCCTGGCCTGCCGGATTTCGCCAGCGTGCTGCGGGTGGTGCTGAGCGAACTGCAGGTTGAGCGGCATGTGCTGGCTGAAGAAATGCAAAAAGTGGTGCCGCCCGCGCTGGTCGAAATCGAGCGACTGAAGGGCAAGCTGGGCAAGCGCGAATGGCTGACCCATGAGGATTTCAAAGTGGTGTCGCGCAGTGCTCGTGCGGTGGTGCGTACAGGCGAGTGCCAGCCCTACAGCAACATTGCCCTCATCTCCGGCGTCACCTTCTAGCCGCTTCCACAAAGGACGTCGGGCTGTGTAACCGCATGATTCATAGGCAACAGGAGTGCCACCCATGCTCAAGTCCCTGCTACAAGGAGTCGTCTTCATGGCCACAGCCTCCACCCTCCAGGCCGCACCCATCGATCTGATCATCGACACCGATCCCGGCGCCGACGATGTGGTGGCGCTGTTTCTGGCCATGGCTTCGCCCAACGAACTCAGTATCCGCGCCATCACCACCGTGGCCGGCAACGTTCGCCTGGACAAGACCTCGCGCAATGCCCGCCTGGCCCGCGAATGGGCGGGGCGTGAAGACATCCCGGTTTACGCCGGTGCCGGCCGCCCATTGGTGCGCACGCCGATCTACGCCGCCGACGTTCATGGCGAAGAAGGCCTCACCGGCGTACAGGTGCACGAGCCGAAAGCGCCCCTGGCCCAAGGCAATGCCGTGCAATACCTGGTCGATACCCTCGGCGCAGCCAAACCGCACAGCATCACCGTCGCCATGCTCGGCCCGCAGACCAACCTGGCCCTGGCGCTGATCCAGCGCCCGAGCATCGCCAAAGGCATCAAGGAGGTGGTGGTCATGGGGGGAGCGCATTTCAACGGCGGCAACATCACCCCGGTGGCGGAGTTCAACCTCTACGCCGACCCGCACGCCGCCGAAGTGGTGCTGGCCAGCGGCGTGCAGCTGACCTACCTGCCGTTGGATGTCACGCACAAGCTGCTGACCAGTAACGCCCGCCTCAAGCAACTGGCAGCCGTGAACAACCAGGCCAGCAAGCGCGTGGTGGATATCCTCAATGCCTACATCACCCACGACATGGACGTGTATGGCATACCTGGCGGCCCTGTGCACGACGCCAGCGTCATCGCTTACCTGTTAAAGCCCGAGCTGTTCAGCGGCCGGCGTATCCACATGAGCATCGACAGCCGCGAAGGGCCCACTTTCGGCCAGACAATTGCAGACTGGTACGGTGTGCTCAAGCGGCCGGCGAATGTGCTGTGGGTGGAGCAGGGTGATGCCCAGGGGCTGTTCGACCTGCTCAGTGCCCGTCTGGCGCGATTGGAATAGCCGCGTGCGGCGCGTAGCGCTCGAACACCTGGTCGATGAAGCTGCGTGCCGCCTCGGCACCGTTGTCGCGCACCAACAGGTCGATGGCGATCAGCAGCAACTCTTCCGGTGTGCCAGGGCTGTACGCGCTCTGGCCCTCGGCCCATTTGACCTTGATATCGGCATCGATGCTGTGGGTGCTCATGAAAAGCTCTCGCTAGGGGCCCGGAACGAAGGAGGAACACCTGACCCTGGTGTTCGATGGAGGCGGGATGCGCTCCACTTCTTGCAGCAAATCATGGCTTTGCGCCGGTGACCGTGCGGGCTAAGCATATGGCAAACACAGCACGTTGTGCAAAATCCGGTCACGATTGCTTTTCGCCTCGCTGCTGCAGTTCAGGCAGACTTGACCGGTTTTGCAACAAATGATGAGCGGAGCTGTCGGATCAGGCAGTTCCCGGACCGATTTAGGAGGCTTCATGTTTCGTACCCGTGCTTACCTGGCAACTCTGGCTGTGGCTGCTGTCCTGGCGGGTTGCAGCACTGGTGGCAATGCTGATGGCGGTGGTGCGCCGGCCGCGTCAGCGGGCAACGATGGCCGCTGCGAAGCCAGTGGTGCCGACTTTGCCATGGGCAAGCAGGCCAGCGCCGAATTGCTGGAGCAGGCACGCAAGGCCAGCGGCTCGCAGATGGCGCGCATTCTCAAGCCGCACGACGTGGTCACCCTGGAGTACCGCTCCGAGCGCCTGAACCTGAACGTGGACGAGCAGGGCAGGGTAACCCGCGTCAACTGCGGTTGATGCACGCGGGGGCAACTGCCTTGCGCAAAATGTGAAAAGCCTGCGCGGTCGCCTGTAGGAGCGGGTTCACCCGCGAACACGGGCGAAGCCCGTGCCATTCACCCTAAAGTCTGTTTCGCAGGCAATCCCGCCCCTTCAGATGATGCATCACCCATAAAAAAACCCGCCACAAGGGCGGGTTTTTTTACAGCTATCCGAATTACTCCGGACGAACCTGTGCAGCCTGCATGCCCTTCTGGCCGCGCTCGGCGACGAAGGAAACAGTCTGGCCTTCTTTCAGGCTCTTGAAGCCGTCAGATTCGATGGCTTTGAAGTGTACGAACAGGTCGTCGCCGCCGCCTGCTGGGGTGATGAAGCCGTAGCCTTTCTCATCATTGAACCATTTGACGGTGCCTTGTTGGCGATTGGACATGGGTGAATCTCCAGAACATTTAGTTTTTTCAGTGGTGCAATGCGGCCGAGGCTACGGAGCACGGGATACATCATAGTCTAATTCTGCGCATCTAGCGCCTTTTACCTTCGCAGGATATTGATCCAGCTCAAAGAATGGCTGGCCATCACCGGCTTTAAGGTTTCAGCTCTTCGGTGCGCAGGCCTGTTTCACCACCGACTGCGCCTTCTGCATCAGCTTGGCGTCAACGCCGTCCTTGCTGTCGAGGTCGGCAATCTCGGCGTCGGTGAAATTCTTTTTGATGGCTTGCGCGCCGCAGTCGCAGTGTTTTTTCGCGGTGGCAGCGTCAACGCCCTGGCCGCTGGCCACTTGCGTGCACTGGGTCATGTAGGCGGCCTCCTTCCCGGCTGGGAAGTTGCCGGCGTTCGCAGCCACGGGCAGCAGCAGGGCGCCAGCGGCCGCCAGGGCCAGAAGAGACGGAACTCGCATCACCAGTTACTCCTTGGGTTAAGGTCTCATCAAGAGTAGGTTGCTTCCCAAAGTCTGAGCGGTATTTTTCCGCGTTAGTTCACCGCTGCGGTGCAATTTCCAAATATTTCTGCCTGGGGTGCAACCCGCGTGCTAGCATGCTCGGCTTGCAGTCGCGCTGTTGCCGGCTGCAGCTATCTTTTTTCTTTCCAGTCACTCTGGTTCGTCCCTGACAAGCCGAAAGGCTTCTGCCACTGTGGGGCAGGCTTCCTTTTACCGGAAGGCAGGTCGGATCTTGTACTGGCTCATCCCAACCCACGTGACCTTTGGTAGGGGTCACCACTAGGAGAGGAGGCGCCATGCCCGTTATTACTCTTCCCGATGGCAGTCAACGTTCGTTCGATCACGCCGTATCCGTAGCCGAAGTAGCCGCTTCCATCGGCGCTGGCCTGGCCAAGGCCACCGTTGCCGGCAAGGTCGACGGCAAGCTGGTCGATGCGTGTGACCTGATCAGCAACGACGCCACCCTGCAGATCATCACCCCTAAAGATGAAGAGGGACTGGAGATCATCCGTCACTCGTGCGCCCACTTGGTTGGCCACGCCGTGAAGCAGCTGTACCCGACCGCCAAGATGGTGATCGGCCCGGTCATTGACGAAGGCTTCTATTACGACATCGCCTACGAGCGCCCCTTCACCCCAGAAGACATGGCCGCCATCGAAAAGCGCATGATGGAGCTGATCGAAAAAGACTACGACGTGGTCAAGAAAATGACCCCGCGCGCCGAAGTCATCGATGTGTTCAAGGCCCGTGGCGAAGACTACAAGCTGCGTCTGGTCGAAGACATGCCGGATGAACAGGCCATGGGCCTGTACTACCACGAAGAATACGTCGACATGTGCCGTGGCCCGCACGTGCCGAACACCCGCTTCCTCAAGGCATTCAAGCTGACCAAGCTGTCCGGCGCCTACTGGCGTGGCGATGCCAAGAACGAGCAGCTGCAGCGCGTGTACGGCACGGCCTGGGCTGACAAGAAGCAGCTGGCTGCGTACATCCAGCGCATCGAAGAAGCCGAAAAACGCGACCACCGCAAGATCGGCAAGCAGCTCGACCTGTTCCACCTGCAGGAAGAAGCCCCGGGCATGGTGTTCTGGCACGCCAACGGCTGGACCGTCTACCAGGTACTCGAGCAGTACATGCGTGGCGTGCAGCGCGAAAACGGCTACCAGGAAATCAAGACCCCGCAGGTTGTCGACCGCATCCTGTGGGAGCGTTCCGGCCACTGGTCCAACTATGCCGAAAACATGTTCACCACTTCGTCGGAAAGCCGTGACTACGCGGTAAAACCGATGAACTGCCCGTGCCACGTGCAGGTGTTCAACCAAGGCCTGAAAAGCTACCGCGACCTACCGCTGCGTCTGGCCGAGTTCGGTGCCTGCCACCGTAACGAGCCGTCCGGCGCACTGCACGGCATCATGCGCGTGCGTGGCTTCGTACAGGACGATGCGCACATTTTCTGCACCGAAGATCAGGTGAAGAAAGAGGCCGCCGACTTCATCAAGCTGACCCTGGACGTGTACAAGGACTTCGGTTTCAGCGACATCGCCATGAAACTGTCCACTCGTCCGGCCAAGCGTGTCGGTTCCGAAGAGTTGTGGGACCGTGCTGAAACAGCACTGGCCGACGCCCTGAACGAATCCGGCCTTGAGTGGGAATACCAGCCGGGCGAGGGTGCCTTCTACGGCCCGAAAATCGAGTTTACCCTGCGCGACTGCCTCGGCCGTAACTGGCAGTGCGGTACCCTGCAGTACGACCCGAACCTGCCAGAGCGTCTGGATGCCAGCTATATCGCCGAAGATAACAGCCGAGTTCGCCCGGTCATGCTGCACCGCGCCATCCTCGGTTCGTTCGAGCGCTTCATCGGCATGCTGATCGAGCACTACGCGGGCGTGTTCCCGGCGTGGCTGGCCCCAACCCAGGCGGTGATCATGAATATCACCGACAAGCAGGCCGATTTCGCCCTCGAGGTTGAGAAATCTCTGAACGGAAGCGGTTTCCGTGCCAAGTCGGACTTGAGAAATGAGAAGATCGGCTTTAAAATCCGCGAGCATACTTTGCTCAAGGTCCCGTACCTTTTGGTTATAGGGGACCGCGAAGTCGAAACGCAAACCGTCGCTGTGCGTACTCGCGAAGGCGCAGACCTGGGCTCCATGCCCGTCGCCCAATTCGTTGAGCTGCTGACACAAGCGGTTTCCCGGCGTGGTCGCCAAGAATCGGAGTAATGACTATTAAGCGTGAAATGAGAAACGATAAGCGTGCTGTACCGAAGGCCCCGATCAACGAGAATATCTCGGCCCGCGAGGTTCGGTTAATTGGCGCAGACGGCGAGCAGGTTGGCATCGTCTCGATTGATGAAGCGCTGCGTATCGCTGATGAAGCGAAGCTGGACCTGGTAGAAATCTCTGCAGACGCGGTACCACCCGTCTGCAAGGTCATGGACTACGGCAAGCACCTCTTCGAGAAGAAGAAGCAGGCTAACGAAGCCAAGAAAAACCAGAAGCAGATCCAGATCAAAGAAATCAAGTTTCGTCCAGGGACGGAGGATGGGGATTACCAGGTAAAACTACGCAACCTGGTACGTTTCCTTACCGATGGGGACAAGGCCAAGATCTCTCTGAGATTCCGTGGTCGTGAGATGGCCCACCAGGAGCTGGGCATGGAGCTGTTGAAGCGGGTCGAAGCCGACCTCGCCGAATACGGCACCGTTGAGCAGCATCCGAAGATGGAAGGACGCCAGCTTATGATGGTCATCGCCCCCAAGAAAAAGAAGTAATCTCCCGGGCACGGCAGGCCTGATGATTATGTGTAATTTTATCGAATGCGGAGTTCCAACATGCCAAAAATGAAAACCAAGAGCGGTGCTGCGAAGCGCTTCCTGAAGACAGCTTCGGGCTTCAAGCACAAGCACGCTTTCAAGAGCCACATCCTGACCAAAATGTCGACCAAGCGTAAGCGTCAACTGCGCGGTGCCAGCTTGCTGCACCCGTCCGACGTCGCAAAAGTCGAGCGCATGCTGCGCGTTCGTTAATTCTGGTTAAGATAGAGGAAGTTACTCATGGCTCGTGTTAAGCGCGGCGTTATCGCTCGTAAGCGTCACAAAAAAATTCTGAAACTGGCTAAAGGTTACTACGGTGCACGTTCGCGCGTATTCCGTGTAGCCAAGCAAGCGGTCATCAAGGCAGGCCAATACGCCTACCGCGACCGTCGCCAGAAGAAGCGTCAGTTCCGCGCACTGTGGATCGCTCGTATCAACGCCGGTGCCCGCACCAACGGTCTGTCCTACAGCCGTCTGATTGCTGGCCTGAAAAAGGCTTCGATCGAAATCGACCGTAAGGTTCTGGCTGATCTGGCAGTGAACGAAAAAGCGGCGTTTGCTGCGATTGTCGAGAAAGCTAAAGCCGTTCTGGCTTAAGTACCCGCGACAATCACCCGGCGGTGCTAGCGCTGCCGGGCATTGAACGTCATCGATAGGGGAAGAGCCTTCAAAGCTCTTCCCCTATTTTCGTATCTGGAGTCTGTACATGGAAAACCTGGATGCGCTGGTCTCCCAAGCCCTAGAGGCCGTGGAGCGCGCTGAAGACATCAACGCCCTGGAACAGATCCGGGTTAATTATCTCGGCAAGAAGGGCGAGCTGACCCAGGTGATGAAGACCCTGGGCAACCTGCCAGCCGAAGAGCGGCCGAAAGTCGGCGCGCTGATCAACGACGCCAAAGAGCGCGTCACCGTTGTGCTCAATGCCCGCAAGGCTGCCTTTGAAGAAGCCGAGCTCAGCGCTCGCCTGGCTGCCGAATGCATTGACGTCACCCTGCCAGGCCGCGGCCAGGCCACCGGTGGCCTGCACCCGATCACCCGTACACTCGAGCGCATCGAGCAGTTCTTCACCCACATTGGCTACGGCATTGCCGAAGGCCCAGAAGTGGAAGACGACTACCACAACTTCGAAGCGCTCAACATCCCCGGCCACCACCCGGCGCGGGCGATGCACGATACCTTCTACTTCAATGCCAACATGCTGCTGCGTACCCACACCTCGCCGGTGCAGGTGCGGACCATGGAGTCCACCCAGCCGCCCATCCGCATTGTGTGCCCGGGCCGCGTATACCGCTGCGACTCGGATATCACCCACTCGCCGATGTTCCACCAGGTCGAAGGCCTGCTGATCGATCGCGATATCAACTTCGCCGACCTCAAGGGCACCATCGAAGAATTCCTGCGCGTATTCTTCGAGAAAGAACTGGCGGTCCGTTTCCGCCCATCGTTCTTCCCCTTCACCGAGCCGTCTGCAGAAGTCGACATCCAGTGCGTGATGTGTTCCGGCAACGGCTGCCGCGTGTGCAAGCAAACCGGCTGGCTGGAAGTGATGGGCTGCGGCATGGTGCACCCGAATGTGTTGCGCATGTCCGGCATCGACCCAGAAGAGTTCCAGGGCTTCGCCTTCGGCATGGGTGCCGAGCGCCTGGCCATGCTGCGCTATGGCGTCAACGATTTGCGTCTGTTCTTCGACAACGACCTGCGGTTCCTAGCCCAATTCCGCTAGGCCCAATCGACGCAACTTTCAGGAGAACAGCATGAAATTCAGTGAACAGTGGCTGCGCGGTTGGGTCAACCCGCAAGTCTCCCGTGACGAACTGGTCGCCCGCCTGTCCATGGCCGGCCTCGAAGTTGACAGCGTTACCCCCGCTGCCGGCCAGTTCAGCGGCATCGTCGTGGGCGAAATTCTCGCCACCGAACAACACCCGGACGCCGACAAGCTGCGCGTGTGCCAGGTAAGCAGCGGTCAGGAAACCTTCCAGGTTGTGTGCGGCGCCCCTAACGCCCGCCCAGGCATCAAGATCCCGTTCGCCATGATCGGTGCCGAACTGCCAGGCGACTTCAAGATCAAGAAGGCCAAGCTGCGCGGTGTCGAGTCCTTCGGCATGCTGTGCTCGGCTGCCGAACTGCAGATCAGCGAAGAAAACGACGGCCTGCTGGAACTGGCTGCCGACGCTCCGGTTGGCGAAGACATTCGCACGTACCTGAGCCTGGATGATGCCAGCATCGAAATCGGCCTGACCCCGAACCGCGGCGACTGCCTGTCCATCGCCGGCCTGGCCCGCGACGTCAGCGCCCTGTACGACACCCCGGTCACCCGCCCGGTGGTGCCAGCCGTAGCGGCCACCCATGACGAAGTGCGCCCGGTCGAAGTCAGCGCCCCGGCTGCCTGCCCGCGCTACCTTGGCCGCGTTATCCGTAACGTCGACCTGAGCAAGCCAACCCCACTGTGGATGGTGGAGCGCCTGCGCCGCAGCGACGTTCGCAGCATCGACGCCGCCGTCGACATCACCAACTACGTGATGCTCGAACTCGGCCAGCCGATGCACGCCTTCGACCTGGCAGAAATCAACGGCGGCATCCGCGTGCGCATGGCCGAAGAGGGCGAAAAGCTCGTCCTGCTCGACGGCCAGGAAGTTGCCCTGCGTGCCGACACCCTGGTCATCGCCGACCACACCCGCGCCTTGGCCATCGCCGGCGTCATGGGGGGCGAGCACAGCGGTGTGAACACCGAAAAAACCCGCGACCTGTTCCTGGAAAGCGCCTTCTTCGAGCCGATTTCCGTCGCCGGTAAAGCCCGTTCCTACGGCCTGCACACCGATGCATCGCACCGCTACGAGCGCGGCGTCGACTCGCAACTGGCCCGCGAAGCCATGGAGCGCGCCACCCAGTTGCTGCTGGACATCGTTGGCGGCGAAGCCGGCCCGGTGGTCGAAGCGGTCAGCGAACAGCACCTGCCACAAGTAGCCCCGGTCACCCTGCGCGCCGAACGCATCACCCAGATGCTTGGCATGGAAATGGACCCAGCCCAGGTCGAGCAGTTGCTCAACGCCCTCGAGCTGACCACGACCAAGAGCGGGGAAGGGCAGTGGACCGTCAGCGTACCAAGCCACCGCTTCGACATCAGCCTGGAAGTGGACCTGATCGAAGAGCTGGCCCGCCTGTACGGCTACAACAACCTGCCGGTACGCTACCCGCAAGCCCGCCTGGCCCCACAGGGCAAGCCGGAAACCCGCGGTGACCTGCCGACCCTGCGCCGCCTGCTGGTTGCCCGCGGCTACCAGGAAGCCATCACCTACAGCTTCATCGACCCGAAACTGTTCGAACTGTTCAGCCCGGGCGTAGAGCCGCTGCTGCTGGCCAACCCCATCTCCAGCGACATGGCCGCCATGCGCGCCTCGCTGTGGCCGGGCCTGGTCAAGGCACTGCAGCACAACCTGAACCGCCAGCAAGACCGCGTGCGCCTGTTCGAAAGCGGCCTGCGCTTTGTCGGCCAACTGGGTGACCTGCAGCAGCAGCCAATGATTGCCGGCGTCATCACCGGCAGCCGCCTGCCAGAAGGCTGGGCCAACGGCCGCGACGGCGTCGACTTCTTCGACGTCAAAGCCGACGTGGAAGCCCTGCTGGGTTACTCCGGCGCCCTGAGCGACTTCACCTTCAGCGCCGGCAAACACCCAGCCCTGCACCCAGGCCAGACCGCTGCCATCGAGCGTGACGGCAAGCTGGTCGGCTACCTCGGCGCCATCCACCCGGAGCTGGCCAAAGCCCTGGGCCTGGACCGCCCGGTGTTCCTGTTCGAGCTGGTGCTGGGCGACGTGGTCGAAGGCCGCCTGCCGAAATTCAGCGAACTGTCCAAGTTCCCGGAAACCCGTCGTGACCTGGCTTTGATCGCAGGACGTGATGTAGCTTCTAGCGCGGTGCTTGAATTAATTCGTGACAATGCAGGCGAATGGCTCACAGACCTCAGGCTGTTTGATGTGTACCAAGGTAAAGGCATTGATCCTGATAGAAAAAGCCTTGCCGTCGGCTTGACCTGGCAGCATCCATCGCGCACTCTTAACGACGATGAGGTGAACACTACCCTGCAAAACATCCTCACCTCGCTCGAACAAAGGTTGAACACCACGTTAAGGAAATAACGGCATGGGTGCTCTGACGAAAGCTGAGATGGCCGAAAGGCTGTACGAGGAGCTGGGGCTTAACAAGCGTGAGGCCAAGGAGCTGGTCGAGCTGTTTTTCGAAGAAATTCGGCACGCACTTGAAGAGAACGAGCAGGTCAAGCTGTCCGGTTTCGGCAACTTCGACCTTCGCGACAAACGCCAGCGGCCGGGCCGTAACCCCAAGACAGGGGAAGAGATCCCGATCACCGCACGGCGCGTCGTCACCTTTCGTCCAGGGCAGAAGTTGAAGGCCCGGGTTGAGGCCTATGCTGGAACCAAGCCATAACGACGAACTGCCCCCCATACCGGGCAAACGCTACTTCACCATTGGTGAAGTGAGCGAGTTGTGTGCCGTAAAGCCACACGTGCTGCGGTATTGGGAGCAGGAGTTCGACCAGCTAAACCCTGTGAAGCGGCGAGGGAACCGGCGGTATTACCAGCGGCAGGACGTGCTGATGATCCGCCAGATTCGAGCGCTGCTGTATGACCAGGGGTTCACCATTGGCGGGGCGCGGTTGAGGCTCTCCAGTGATGAGGCTAAAGATGAATCCAGCCAGTACAAGCAGCTGATTCGGCAGATGATTGTTGAGTTGGAGGATGTGTTGGTGGTTTTGAAGAAGTAAGCTGGGTTTCTGATGAGTGGAAAATTTTTTGAGAAAAAGCTTTCATTTATCAGAGGGTTAGGGTAAATTCTTCAACGTTCTCGGCAAGATTGAGAACATGCTTCAAAGCCCAGTCGGGGCGTAGCGCAGCCCGGTAGCGCACTTGCATGGGGTGCAAGGGGTCGAGTGTTCGAATCACTCCGTCCCGACCATATATTCAATGACTTAGGCCATTTCCGAAAGGAGTGGCCTTTTTCATGTGCGTGACTTTTGCGTCACTTCTCAGGGTTTTACGCCTGCCGGCACTGTGCTTGCAACAGCTCGACCCGTACCTGGGCGACCTAGCCCTTGCGCGTAGCAGCGTGAGGCCATCCATGCCACCGGCTCGGCCCGGTGCTGGGCCGACATGTGCTAAACCGCACATCGGCCCAAGGCCAACTACAGGCTGGCCCATCGGCGCGGCATCCACCATGGCACTGATACAGAGTGATACGTCCCCTCAGCTGCCAGCGGCCCAGTGGCGCTGCTTGTCCATGATGAAGTCGACGAAGGCTCGCAGGCGCAACGGCATGTGTCGGCCTTGGGGATACAGCAGGGTAAACGGCCGCGAGCGGCCCGCGAAGGGTCGCAGCACCTCGACCAGCGAGCCCTCGGCAAGCTCGCGCTCGACGATGAAGCGGTAGGTCTGGAACAGTCCCGCGCCGTGCTTGGCCAAGGTCACGCCACCGAGCACGTCGTCCGAGCAGACGTAGCCGCCCTCGGTGAGGACTTCCCGCTCGCGGCCCTCCTCGTCGAACAGCCAGGCGATGCGCCGACCGCTGCTGGGCAGTTCGAACTGGATGCAGTCATGCCGCGCCAGTTCTTCAAGGCTCTGCGGCTCGCCCGCGTGTTCCAAGTAATCTGGAGTGGCCACCACCACCAGCCGGGCGTCTTCCAGCGGCCGGGCGATCAGGGTCGAATCTGGCTGTGCACGCACGCGGATGGCCAGGTCGTAGCCCTCGCCGACAAAGTCGATGTTGCGGTTGCCCAGGTGGATGTCGACCTGCACCTTCGGGTAGCGCCGTCGAAACTCGGGCAGCAGCGGCAGGATGCGGTGGTGCCCGTAGGTCGTGGGCAGGCTGATGCGCAGTGTGCCCGAAGGCTCCTGCTGCTGCCCTGTCACCACCCGTTCGGCCTCCATCAGCTGGGTCAGCGCCTGACGACACTGTTCGTAGTAGCCTCGCCCGCCCTCGGTCAGGCGGATGCTGCGGGTGGTACGGACGAACAGTCTGGAGCCCAAGCGCTCTTCCAGGCGGCTGATCGAGCGACTGACCGCTGCCGGCGTCACGCCCGCAGCGAGAGCGGCCGCGGTGAAGCTGCCCAGCTCCGCCGCCAGACAGAACAACTCGATGCTGCCGAGTAGGACGTCGTCGAAATGCCGCTGCATTGATTACACCATGTATCAACTTAAGTTCTCGCTGCCATATTTATCCTTATCTGAAGCAAAAATATAGTCCTCCCAACGGCGCACTTCGGCGCCACCTGATTGGGAGAAACGACATGAGCAACAGCAAAACGGTAGTGATCACCGGCGCCTCCAGCGGCATCGGCTTCGGCCTGGCCAAGGCTTTCCTCGCCAGTGGCTTCAATGTGGTCGGCAATGCCCGCTCCGCCGGACGCCTCGCCGAGGCCAAGGCACAACTGGACAGCCCCGCCTTCATCGGCGTGGCCGGCGACATCGCCAAGCCTGAGACCGCCCGCCGCCTGATTCAGGCCAGCATCGATGCCTTCGGCCAGGTCGACGTGTTGGTCAACAACGCTGGCTTCTTCCTGCCCAAACCCTTCATCGAATACAGCCCGGAAGACATCCAAGGCATGCTGGAGACCAACCTCAAGGGCGTGGTCTACGCCTCCCAGGCCGCCGCCGCGCACATGATCGAGCGGCGCCAGGGTCACATCATCAACATCACCGCTGCCGTGGCGCTGCAACCCAACATCGCCGTGCCCGCCGCCCTGCCGGTGCTGATCAAGGGGGGCCTCAACCAGGTCACCCGCGCCCTGGCGCTGGAGCTGTCGTCGCACAACATCCAGGTTAACGCGGTGGCTCCCGGCATCATCGAGACGCCGATGCACGATCCGGCCAGCTTCGACTTCCTAAACGGCCTGCAACCGGCCGGACACATCGGCCGCGTCAGCGACATTGCCGACGCCGTGCTTTACCTGGCCAACGCCGGGTTCACCACGGGCGTGGTGTTGCCGGTCGACGGCGGTATGAGTGTCGGCAAATGGTAATAGGCTGAACGTAACGGGGAGGCATCCCGCCTCCTTGCCCTGAATTCCCCACCCCATAGGAGTAATACCATGCCCTTCGTCAGCGTCCGCATCACTCGCGACGGCGTCACTCGTGATCAGAAAGCCCAGGTCATCAAGGAAATCACAGAGACCTTGCAGCGAGTGCTCGGAAAGAAACCTGAGCTCACCCATATCGTGATCGAGGAGGTCGACACCGATAACTGGGGCTACGCCGGCATGACCACCACCGAGTACCGCAGCAAAAAAACTCAGGGATGAGCTCCGAACTGCCCCGGCGGCGCGAATCAGCGCCTCCAGGGCGGCCTTGGCTCGACACGCTTGCGAAGGAGAACCCACTTGGAGACCGGGGTGGCCAATACGCTAGCGCATCTCGTATAGGGAGAGTCTCGCCCCATGTTACCGAGACTCAACTTCCTCAGGATAACGCTGGCACATAGACAACCTGGTCACGCCCCCCATGTTTGGCCGCATAGAGACCGCCGTCAGCGCGCTTTATTGCATCATCAATCTGCTCACCCTGGGTGAGCAGGGCGCATCCGATGCTCATGGTCATCTTCCGAGGGCCGCCGGGTAACAGAAACGGCGCGCTGCCGATTGACTGACGCAAGCGCTCCGCAATCTGCGTTAATTCTTGGCTATCTTTAACCCGTAGCAAGGCCACGAATTCCTCTCCTCCTTGGCGTACCAGCAGGTCATCTGGCCGAAGCGTAGCCCGCAGTCGGCGGGCGCACTCGCAGAGCACTTTATCGCCGGCATCGTGGCCATGCTCGTCATTGACCGATTTGAAACGGTCGAGGTCTGCGTATACGGCACCTAGCTGTAAACCTCGCTCCTCAGCCAAACGAAGCTCTCGGTTCTGAAATGCTGCCAATGCCCCGCGGTTCCATAGTTGTGTCAAAGGATCAAGCAAAGCCCTGCGCTGCCCGCGATCCATTTCAACACGCAGAGCGCGATTGACCTGAGCTAGGCTCCGCAGTTGCAAATAACCCTCGGTGAGCGTGGCTAAGTCCCGAAAATTAGCCTGTTGCGCTTCGCTGAGCTTCCGCGGCCGAGGATCGAACATGCACAGGGTGCCAATGGCTTTGCCATTTGAGGCACGTAACGGGTGGCCCGCATAGAACCGGATATAGGGTGGGTTCAGCACGAGGGGATTGTCCTCGAAGCGTGTATCGCACCTGGCGTCGGAAACCATCAAGGTATCTTCACCGAGAATCGCGTAGCCGCAAAAAGACACATTGCGCTTCGTCTCGCTTACCTCGATACCGATTCGAGCCTTGAACCACTGCCGATCCTGATCGATTAGGCTGATCAGAACGGTCTCCACCTGGGCTAGTTCTTGGGTGAGTCGTACCAAGGTATCAAGATAATGCTCGGCCGGCGTATCGACCAAGTCCATGTCATCAAGTGTGCGCTGACGAAGTGCTTCATCAGAGGGTAGGGGACAAGCTGGCATGTCTGTTACTCCACTCCTTGGTTCGTTTTTTCACAAATGCGGATAGAAAACTCTCAAGCATCTTGACCAATGCCGCACACGCTCGGCGCCTTCAGGCCAGGTCAGCCGGAATAGAGAGCATAGCAAACCGGTTGGCTCTATCCCGGATCCTCCAGTGGGTATACCTGCGGCGTTGATCGGCGCGGCTCGGTCGGTCGCCCAAGACCTCGACAAACTTCTCAGACCTACAGACGGCTTGAACGAACGGTTGAGGTTGTCGCCCCAGGCAGCCTTATTGGAAATCCGGTATTGACCTCGAGTTAAGTCAAGGTTTTAGAGTGGCGTCCGGACGCTCTCGCTGCTTTCGGAAACGAACTCACAAAGGACCAGGAATGGACACTCCGACTTCACTGCTGATTTTCCAGATCACCTGCTGCATTGGCTTGAGCCTGTGGCTGAGTATCAGCCTGATCAACAACCTGCAGGCCTTTGCCAGCTCAGCCGGGGCGATCGGGGAGACCATGTCGATGGCGCCGCTGGCCCAACCTCCCGCAATCAGCCTCCCTCTGCTGGTGAGAGCGATGACCTCTCACGCCATCCATCGCTTGGCCTTGTCGATCATAGTGCTGACACAGGCAGCCGCCGCTCTCGCGGCTTGGGTTGGCTGCTATGAACTGCTGCTTGGCGCCGGCTTGGAGGTGGCGCGGCCCTGGTTGAACCTGGCCTTGAGCGCAGCGCTCGGGTTCCTGCTTGCGATGCTGCTGGGCGGGATATGGTTCGGCTACTGGATCCGCCAGGAAGGGTTGCAACTGACCCATCTGCTGTTGATGGTCTGGATCCTGCTGCACTTCGTCGTACTGAATGTTCGGTGGAGTTGAGCGGCCCAGGGAAGCTTGCAGCATTTCAGTTAAAAGGAGCAACAGATGAAGATGATGATCGTAGGCGCCGGAAGAGGGTTGGGCCGGGCTTTGCTCGAAGGGCTCGGCAAGCCAGGGGACACGCTGATCGGCGTATCACGCAAACAGCCGTCAGACTTGGCCCTTGCCCCGGGCATCGACCTGCAGTGGGTCGATGCCGACCTTGCCAAGCCAACGGCGGCTGTAGCACAGATCGCGGATCGGGCACCTGCCGATCTGGATGTCCTGATCTACAACGTTGGCATTTGGGAAGAACACGCCTTCAGCGAGCACTATGCCTTCCTTGACGACAGCGACGAATCGATCACCAGCCTGGTCGAGGTGAATATCACAGCCACGCTGCTTTTGCTCAAGCGCCTGGTGCCCAAGTTGCTTGGTGCGCCCCGGCCGCAGTTGATCCTCACCGGTTCGACCTCAGCTCTTCGCCAGAGTGGGCGCCCCGAGGTAGCGTTCGGCGCCTCAAAGTTCGCCCTCAACGGCATGGCTGATGCGCTGCGCGAAGGTTTCAGGGATGACAACCTGGCGGTGACCGTGCTCCAACTGGGTTATCTCAATACCGACGACTCCCTGAACACGCCATTGGCGCAAGCCGCAGCACGTGGCGAGCGGCGCCAGGTACCGGTGCATGATGTGGTCACTATGGTCGACGCGCTGTTGCGCTTGTCCGGGGCTTCGTTCGTACGGGAGCTGATCTTGCCGGCTATCGGTGATGAGCGCTTCTGACGCCAAAGCACCGGAGCCTTTGCGTGAGGGTTCGGCTTTGATGTCTCAGTCGATGGAACTGAATCTTGGACCGCGTCCAGCAAGAAAAGAGGCAAGGAGCTAGGTCGTTGGGTCGCCTTCAAAATCGGGAGTCGCATAGGTCTTGAAGGCACCCAGTCAATGATGAGTCATTCAGCGCATCATGCCCAGTTCAGCATCATCCATCAGCGCCTTGGCCAACGCGCAAAGGTAGTGCGAAGCCCAGATCAACTGAGGTTTATCTTCCATCAATCCATCCAGAGTCATGTCCCGTGCATAGCCCATCAGCTCGGACGCCTGTTCACGGGCGCTTTGGCAAGGGATGCCGGCTTCGATGCGGAACAGCGGATGGGTCTGGTTTTCACCTTGGTAGAAGGTGGTTTTGCCGACGGTGAATTTGGTTTCTTCTGTGGACATTGTTCAGTTTCCCCAAGATTGCTTCAGCCTGTACGGGCCTATTCGCGGGTGAACCCGCTCCTACGGGAGCACGGCAGTCTTCAAGGCTGAGGGAGTGCCGGTGAGGGGGTAACCGCGAAGAGGCCGGCCCAGGCAGTACATCAGCGAGACGTCAGTGCGTAGTGCGAGGTTCAGTGGGCATCTGCACCTGGGCTATTGCGGACTCGAGCAAAGCTCTCAAGGTCTCCAGTTCATGCATCGAGGTCATCATCAGAATCGACGCGGGTGACTTGGGCTGCAGCAGCATTGCCTGATGCACGACAGTTGCAGCGCAAAGCGCGTAATCCGTGGCCTGGATCAGGGTGTCTTCAAGGCAGAGGGACCGGTGGGGTGGATCTGGAACGATCTTGAGCATGGCGTAACTCCAACGTCGGAAAGTGGAGCTACCTCAACCTTGCTGTCAAACAAGATGGTGGCAGCTGTACGCGGGTTGACAGACCGAGACGTTGGCACTCGGCGCACCACAGGGTGCCCACACGTACAGCCGCCATGAAAGCGAGCACATGAGGACAACGTCAGCGGTCTGTCAAAACCGGTCGCTGAATTGGCAGCGACAGGCCGAGACTAGGGCTGACTATTTCCATGTGCAACGAAAATCAGGCGCGAGGAGTATCTTTGGGAAATGGCCTACAAGGAAGGGGTAATTTCTGATTTTTCGACCCGCTCCCATTCCCCAAAACGTCGACAGGAAACATGCGGGCAAAAGAAAGCCCGCCGAGGCGGGCTAAGTACTATCACGTAGGGATAGCTTCATCCTGCCCAAGCCACTGTGAAAATTGGGTGAAAGAAAGGTCCCCATAACGTGATCATCCAGAGGGCCCCGCGCCCTTCAAAGCTCGGTTTTCTGCCGCTGGTGGCGCTGAAAGCGGGTAACCGCGATCTGGACGGCAGCTGCAACGAGGCACAGTAGGCCGACTTTCCAGCTGCCCTCCAGGCCGTAATGCTCGGCGATCTTCCCTGTGATGATGACGCTAACGAAGATGGCGAAAGGCAGGATCAGTTTGTTCATCGGGTCTTCCAGCAGGCTGCAGATGGCTCGGGTAAACATACAGTTCACCCAGTGGAAAGGCCGCGATCTTAGCAAATCCGGTTGCGGCGTTGTGGTCACTTCCAGAGCGGTTGCAAGGTGTGTTGTCTGTATCGCGATAATGGCAAAGGGTCAGTATGGACTTGCGCGACCCAGCCCTCGAAACTGATCCATTCGCATCTGGACCAGGGCCGGTCATGAATAACCTGCAACGCACACTCTCTCTCATGCTGCTGCTGGCAGCCGCTTCATTGACCGCCTGCGTCCCCTGGAAACGCGAACGCGCCGCCTACGCGGACCTTTGCGAATCCGAGTTCCAGTTCAAAGTGCCAGGCCCGCAGGGGGAGACCACCCTCTACCTGGAAACCTACCTCTACGACCACGCCGCCCTATGGGGCGAAAAGCGCTATGAGCAAAGCCTGTACGTGCAGTACCCGGGCGAGAAGTACTCACGGCAGGAATTCTTTGTGCAAATGATCGCCTACAACAAAGACCGCCAACGCCCGTCGACCGATGCCAAGCGTGGCGAGCCGCCGATACCGGTGCTGTACGACAGCCGTCAGGCTTACATCACCTTTGAAGACGGCTCGCGCCTGAATGCGCGGCCCGAGGTGTACTTGGGCATCAACGAGACCTACGACTTTCCGTTGGTGAATGAGAAGACCGCCCGGCCATCGCCATACGACATCAACAGCGATGAAGTGCACCGGATGATTCCCAGGATGACCAACAACAAGCGCTATGGCTCGGCTTATGTGATCTTTCAGACGGACAAGTTCGAGGCAGATTCCAAGTGGACGATTCATCTGGGGGCACTGGATGTGCAGGGCCGCAAGGTGCAGATTCCGCCGCTGAAGCTCTGCTATCACCCCGTGAAGAAATGGATCGGGATCGAGCCGCTCATGCGGCCTTGAGTGGAAGGTGTCCGCCATGGGAGGTGTGGCGGCGCTCGATCTCACCGGCAACACAAACCCACCGGCGAACACCTCCCAGCCCCCCCATTGCGAATTTCCTGGTTTCAGCTAACTTATACAAAAACCTGTACAAGCATGAGAGGTTGTACATGTATTGTAAGTGGCCCTTCACCCTGTACTTTGACGGCGCCTGCCCGTTGTGCGCTCGGGAGATAGCCTTCCTGCGCAGGCAATCGACTGGGGGAAAGCTCATCCTGGTTGACATCAGTGCTGATGATTTCGATGCAGGGGCGTTGGGCTTGACGGTTGAGCAACTGAGGTCATGCCTGCATGGAAGGTTCGCGAGCGGGCAGTGGGTTACAGGCTTGGACGCCACCTTGTGGAGTTGGCGTGCTGCCGATGTGGGCCTGTGGGTCGCGCCACTGGCTTGGCGTCCGCTACGTCCCCTGTTTTCGGTGCTTTACAGGCTGTTCTGTCGATTGAGGCCACACTTGGCCTGGCTACCACATCCCGATGGCGGGCACCGTTGTAGCGGTGAGGAGTCCAAATGTCACATTCGTTAGCCGAGCACTATCATGAAATCCTGGTCGGTATTGGTGAAAACCCGCAGCGCGAAGGGCTTCTGGACACACCCCAGCGTGCGGCAAAAGCGATGCAGTACTTGTGCAACGGGTATGCCCAGGATCTTCACGAGGTCGTGAACGGTGCTCTGTTCGAGAGTGAAAACGATGAAATGATTGTGGTGCGTGACATTGAACTCTACTCATTGTGCGAACACCACATGTTGCCGTTTATTGGCAAGGCGCATGTCGCGTACCTGCCAACAGGACGCGTGTTAGGGCTTTCCAAGGTTGCACGCGTAGTGGATATGTTCGCCCGTCGTTTACAGATACAGGAAAACCTCACGCGGCAAATTGCGTATGCCGTGCAGGAAGTCACGGATGCTGCAGGGGTGGGGGTCGTGATCGAAGCCAAGCATATGTGCATGATGATGCGCGGTGTAGAGAAGCAGAACTCGGTGATGATTTCATCCGTGATGTTAGGTGCATTTCGCGACGCCCCCTCGACGCGGCACGAATTCCTTAACCTCATTGGACGACACAACTGACGTCCGGTCCTGAACCGTCGCGAAGGGGCGCCCAGATGAATACCGATGCTACTGCTTTATCTCCAAGCCGCTTCGCTGTCCTGGGTTACGGCGGTCTGCTGCCGTTTATTGGTTTGACGCTGCTCATCCTTTTTTGGGCTGAATATCGAGCGTTTTTCTCGATGATGATGGTTGGCTATGGCGCGGTGATATTGAGCTTCGTCGGTGCCCTGCACTGGGGGTTTGCCATGACGTTGCAGAGTTTGCCCGCGAAGCAGCGTCAAGAGCGACTGGTGTGGAGCGTTATACCGGCCCTGATCGGTTGGGTTGGCACGTTGCTGCCTGTGCCGGTGGGGTGTCTGGTGTTGACCTTCGGTTTTGTCGGCCATCTTTGGCAGGATCGCAAACTGGCGCAAGCCGTGCCTGGGTGGTATCTGCCGATGCGCGTGCATTTAACGGCTGTTGCGAGCCTCTGTTTGCTGGTCAGTGCACTTTCGGTATCCGTTCATTTTTGAAACCCCCAGTAACCACCGCCGAACGCTGACGATCACTGCCGGCCGTGCTGACATGGGTTTGTGCAACCGACCCTGCATTACAGCTGCCTTCAAGGCCGTAACGCGCGGCGATCTTCCTGGCGATGACGACGCTGACGGTGATTTGTTTCTCAATGTGTGATCTCTCCCGCTCAGTCTTCGTCAAGAAGACTGCCCCTCGCCGTCGTCTGGGGATTGATACAGGGCCTTCCATGCAAACGCTGTTGAACGAGATTCTCGAAGAAGTACGTCCCTTGATCGGCAAGGGCAAAGTCGCTGACTACATTCCCGCGCTGGCTGACGTGCCGGCGAACCAGCTGGGCATCGCTGTCTATGGCAACGATGGCAGTTACCACTGCGCAGGCGACGCGCAGGTGCCATTCTCGGTGCAGAGCATTTCCAAGGTGTTCAGCCTGGTTCAGGCCATTGGCCATTCGGGGGAAGCCATTTGGGAGCGGTTGGGGCATGAGCCTTCGGGGCAGCCGTTCAACTCGCTGGTGCAGCTGGAGTTCGAGCGCGGGCGGCCGCGTAACCCGTTCATCAATGCAGGGGCATTGGTGATCTGCGATATCAATCAGTCGCGCTTCGCTGCCCCCACGTTGTCGATGCGCGATTTTGTCCGACGGCTTTCAGGCAACCCCCACATCTCGATCAATACCCGGGTGGCTGATTCGGAATATCAGTTTCGCGCGCGCAACGCTGCCATGGCGTACCTGATGCAGTCATTTGGCAACTTCCATAACGAGGTCGAGACGGTGCTGCGCAGTTACTTCAGTTACTGCGCACTGCAAATGAACTGCCTGGACCTGGCGCGGGCATTCTGCTTCCTGGCCAATGATGGGTTCTGCAAGCACAGCGGTGAGCAGATCCTGACGCGGCGCCAGACCCAACAAGTGAACTCGATCATGGCCACCAGCGGGCTGTATGACGAGGCGGGGAATTTCGCCTTCAGGGTGGGTTTGCCTGGCAAGAGTGGCGTGGGTGGCGGGATCGTGGCGATCGTGCCGGGGCAATTTACCGTATGCGTGTGGTCGCCAGAGCTGAATGCGGCGGGCAACTCCCTGGCCGGGATGGCGGCGCTTGAGCTGCTCAGTTCGCGGATCGGATGGTCGGTGTTCTGATCTGCGAACTCAGGGGCCATCAGGCGTCGCCTTGGCGGGTCAGAACGCGTACACCAACGTGGCCGTGGCGCTGCGTGGGCTGCCATACCAGCCGCGCGCGCCAATCGCCGTGTAGTAGGTTTTGTCCAACACGTTGTTGAGGTTCAGTGAAACGCTGGTCTGCGGCGTGAAGGCATATTGAGCCATCAGGTCGACCACGCTGTAGGGGTCCTGGGTGAACGTTTCGTTGTTGGGCCCGGCGCTCTTGTAATACTCGGTACCCTGCCAGCGCACACCACCCCCTACCTTCAACTGTGGCAGGGTCGCCAGGCGGTAGCTGGTGAACAGTTTCAAGGTGTCTCGCGGTATTTCAGTGTTCAGGCGGTCGCCATCCGAATCCTTGCTCACCGCATAGGTGTAGCTGGCCGAGACCTGCCAATCAGGCAAAATCTCGCCCGCCATTTCCATCTCGAAACCACGTGTCTTGGTACCCGATTCGGCACGGTAGGCTTGGTTGCCGTCTGGCGCCAGGTTGCTTCCGTCGGCTACCGCCAGGTTGTCCTGGTGCACCTCGAAAACGCTGAAAGCCGCGGTCAGGCGCTGGTCCCAGAACTCACTCTTCAGACCGAGCTCGTAGTTCACGCCTTCCAGCGGGTCCAGGTAGGTACCGTTGATATCCTTGTTGCTCTGCGGCTTGAAAATGGTGGTGTAACTGGCATAGGCCGACCAGTGCTCGTTGAGGTCATACACCAGGCCAAGGTAGGGCGTGACGACCCCGGTTTCGCTACGTGAGGTGCGGCTTGTAGCGCCGGACGACAGGGTGGTAGAGGTTTCGTCGCGTTTCCAGTCGATCAGCCGCGCCCCGGTAACCAGCGACAGGTCATCCGCCAGGCTCCAGCGTACCGAAGCCACCAGGCCGTCCTGGGTTTCATCCAGCGCATCTTCCGAGGACTTGGCATGGATGGCGTCTGGTATCGCCAGCGAACCGTCCCAGGTGTAAATGTTGTCGATGGTCTGGATCGCCCACAGCGGGTAACCGTCGTTGCGGTAGTAGGCGCGGTAGTGACTGGCCCCGAGATAGGCCTGGTGCTCGCGGGACGACAGCACGAACGGGCCCGACGCCGACAGGTCGAACGAGGTCTGCCGGGGCTCGCCGGCCCAACGCCCCGTCCAGGTGCTGATGCCACTGCCATCGGGATTGACGGTGCCGCTGGCCGCGGTGGCAAAGGCGTCGTCATAGCTGCGACGGCTGTGTTCGGCATTCAGTCTCAACTGCCAGCCGTTGTCCAGTTGATGCTCCAGCGTAGTGAATACCGTCTTGGTGCGACGCTTGTGATAGCTCCAGTCCGAAGCTGAATTGAACGTGCGGGAGGGGCTGAAGTGACTGCCATCTGAATTGAACATCGGGAAGCCGTGGTTGCCTGCCCCGTCGTTGTCCATCTCCTGATATTCCGCACCTGCTGTCAGCATCGTGCTGTCGGTGATGTCCCACTCCAGCACCCCATAGGCCACCTGCCGTTCCAGCGACTGGCGGTCGACGTAGCTCTGGCTGTCGGTATTGGAGGCGACAAAGCGCCCGCGGACATTGCCGCTTTGCGTCAACTTGCCAGAAACGTCCAGTTCGGTGCGGTAGTTGTCCCACGAGCCCGCTTTCAAGGTCAGCTTGCGTTGTGTTTCCAGGGTCGGCTTCTTGCGGATCAGGTTGACGGTGGCGCCCGGGTCGCCGGTGCCGGACATCAGGCCCGTGGCACCGCGCACTACCTCTACCCGGTCATAGGACACCATGTCGGAGAGGTCGTCCCTGAAACCAAAGGTATCGGGGCGGTTGATGCCGTCCACCTGGATGCTGCCGACCTCGAAGCCGCGCACGTAGATATGGTTGGCGTCGCTTCCGGCGGGCCCCATGCTGTCAACGACCACGCCCGGTGTCTGTTCAAGCACCTGGGCAACATCGTTCAGGTTCTGGTCTTCAATCTGCTGGCGGGTGACCACGCTGACCGATTGGGGTGTCTCGCGTGCCGACAGCCGCAGCCCGGTTGCGGTATTGACCGAGCCGGTGGTGTAGCTGCCGGTGCCTTCGGTGGTGGCACCCAGGGCCATGCTGGAGACGGTGGTTGCCGCAAGCTCCATGGCACCATCCTGTTCAGCGCTAACCAGCATGAAGCGCTTGTCGTCCGCTGCCTGCACCTGCAAGCCACTGCCTTGCAGCAGTTCTGCCAACGCCTGATGCAGTTCGTAATTGCCGTGCAGCCCTTTGCTGTGTAAGCCAGCGACTTCTTCTTGGCTGAAACTGATGACTGCACCGCTGGCGTCGGCAAACTGGTCGAGTGCGTGAGCCAATGACCCTGCCGGGATGCTGTAACCCACAGGCTCGGCCCAAGCATGTGCAGTGCCCAGCAGCGAGCCCGCGAAGCCGACCGCTAGCGCGGTTTGGCGAATACGGGTGGCGGGGGAGGAAAAGCGAGCGGACATCCATTGACTCCTTGCTGATCGAATACAAGTGCTCCCAGTAACAAACGTGTTGTTGACGGAAATACTTAGTAGCAAGGTGCTGATAGGGCTGAGGATCTACTTTGACAGTAATATCCTCATCGCAGCACAAGGCTGCTCCTGCCAGTGCTGTACAGGCTTTGAAACCGACATGCAGGCTCTCGGTACTTGCCCAGGGCAGCGTACGGACGGCGCCCGTGAACCCGCGCTTTCACCGGAAATGGAACCTACCGAAGATGACCCGCGAAGCGTTTGCTCCTTATCAGTGCCTTGCCACTGACTTGCTGAAGTATCTGCCGTCTGACCAGAATGATGGCTCCCACGACTTGGCCCATATTCAGCGCGTGTGGGTCAATGCGCACCGGATTCAGCGGGTAGAGGGTGGCGACCTTGAAATCTTGCTTGCGGCGACGGTGCTGCACGACTGTGTGGCGGTGGAAAAGCATTCGCCGTTACGTGGGCAGGCCTCGACGTTGTCGGCGAACAAGGCTGCATCAGTCCTTGCTGAGATGGGCTGGCCGAGCGGGCGTGTTGAGCAGGTAGTGCATGCGATCAAAACGCACAGTTACTCGGCGGGGTTGGAACCGCTGACACGTGAGGCCTGCATCCTTCAGGACAGTGACCGGCTTGACGCCATAGGCGCGGTGGGTATTGCCCGGTGTTTTTACGTCTCCGGGCGAATGGGGTCGGCGCTCTATGACTTCGAGAATCCTTTCGCGCAGCAGAGGGCGTACCAGGACGGGGCGTATGCCATCGAGCACTTCCAGACCAAACTGCTCAAGCTCGCCTCGGGCTTTAAAACCCAAGAAGGGGCTCGCCTTGCTGCCGAGCGTCATACCCGGCTTGAAACCTTTCTTACCCAGTTCATGGACGAGATTACCGGGGCAGGTTAGTCATGCCGGGCTTGTGCCGTCCTTGAATTCAGTCCGCCCAGCGCCACAGCGGCTCATCCAGCAACCCAACCCCCCGCAGCTGGGTTTGCCCTTGTATTTTTTCCAGCTCTAGCACATTGCACCCGTCACAGGCTGCCAGCGCGTTGATTAATGGCGCACTGTGCGATACCACCCAAACCTGGCTACGGCGTGATGCACGAATGATCAGCCGCGCCAAGGCCGGGAGCAGGTCCGCGTGCAGACTGGTTTCCGGTTCGTTCAAGACCATCAGCGATGGCGGCCGTGGTGTGAGCAGGGCGGCCATCAGCAGAAGATAACGCAGGGTACCGTCCGACAATTCAGCACCCTCGAGCGGGCGCAAAAGCCCGTGCTGGTGCAGCCGTACACTGAACAGCCCGCCAGGTGGCGCATTGATCTCCAGACGGCTGCCGGGAAACGCGTCATTCAGCGCTTCCACCAGATCCTCCACATCGCCAATTTCGATAATGGTCTGCAACGCCGAGGCCAGGTTGCGCCCGTCGTGATGCAGCACCGGCGAGCGAGTGCCCAGTTGGGGTTGACGGCAAGGCGCGTCACGGTCAATCCGGAAGTGATCGTAAAACCGCCAGCTGTTGATGAACGCGCGCAGGTCACCGATTTCCGGTGCCTGGCGTGGCCGGCCGACGATGTTGAAAAAGCTCTCGCCGCTGTCAGCATGCTGATCGAGCACTGCCCAGCGGTTGCCCTCGCGGGCGCGCACCAGGGCGTTCTTGCGCTCGACCAGCAAGGAAGAGGGCCGATAGGCGCCAGCGCCCCAGATGGCCTCGCACTTTATTTCAGGGTCGAGCATGAACGCGCTCGGATACGGCAGGGGAATTGGCAGGCCGAGGGTGATGGCAAACCCGAGGTCCTCGGTGGCAAAGCCCAGGCGCAGGCGCCTGGCTTCGCTCGGATGCTGGCCTTGGATGGGCACTTCGCCGCGCCGCATTCGTGCGCTGGTTTCCGGGCCAGCCCACCAGGTCGAATCCAGCCCGCCCTCACGGGCGAGGGCTTCGACTACGCCGCCCTGTGCGGTTTCGGCCAGCAGGCGCAGCGCCTTGTATAGGTTGGATTTGCCGCTGCCGTTGGCACCGGTCACCAGGTTGAGTTGGCCCAGCGGCAGCACCAGGTGGTTGATCGAGCGGTAGTTGCCGATGGCGAGGGTAGTGAGCATGCAGTGCTTCCCAGCGTGGACCAGGCGACCGATTGTGGCCGAAGCGTGCCTGCCTTGTCAGCCACCCCTGCTGAGGCTGTTGCAAGTGAAGCAGGCGTGCGCACCGTCTATAGTGTGGGGCAACCTCTCGCGCAAAGGATGCTCACATGGCCAGATCAACAATCATGACAGCCATTGTCACCTCATTGGCGGTGGCCTTGGCCTCTGGCCCGGTGCTCGCCGACCCGGGTAATGGCAAAGGCCAGGGCCAAGGTCAGGGGCACGGCAAGGGTCAGGCGCCGCACGCCCAGGGCCAGGGTAATTCGGGCGGCCACAAGCAGAGTGCCGGCGGCAATGACTGGCACGGCGGCCCGTCCATCGACCGTGGCGATGTATTGGGCATCCTCGGAGGTCACCGCAACTACTGGAGCCCGGGCCCGGCATTGCCTCCAGGCATTCAGAAGAACCTGGCCCGCGGCAAGCCCCTACCACCTGGTATCGCCAAGAAACTGGATGGCCGTCTGCTGGGGCAGTTGCCTCACTATGACGGGTATGAGTGGATGCAGGCAGGCGCAGACCTGATACTGGTCGCCGTGGCGACCGGGATCATCTATGAGGTGTTGAACGGGGCGTTCGACTAAGGCCGCAGGTGCGAGCAGTCCGCCCGGTCCCTGCAGGCGCTGGCTTGCCTGCGATGGGCTGCGCAGCAGCCCAACCGCCTATCAACGCCGCCGTAACACTGCGGCCAGCCCAAGGGTCAGCACCACAGCGCACAGCATGGCCAGCCCGATGGTCACGCCAACGCCCCACGTTTCCAGCAGCCCCGCCAAGACCAGATAGAACGCAATCACCCCCACTGCGCCGATCGCATTCCCCCGCACCATCGCCGCCATCCCGGCTCGCCCGCCCTGCACATGGGCGAACACTACCAGCGGCCAGGCAATCACCGGAATCGGCGCCAGCATCCCGCTGGTCGCCGGGCCCAGCCAACTGGCCAGGCTGGTGGTGATCATCAGCAGGGAAGTGGCAGATACCATGCGCAACGGGATTTCCCAGTGCCGGTGCCGGGGGCGGGCCAAGGTATCAGGTTTGGGCTCGCGGCCGCTGGCGCGGATCAGCACGCCGATCAGCACCAACGCCACTGCAATCGACAGGTACAGGTTGCCCCAGTGGGTAAAGGCATAGGCGGCCAGGCCATAGAACAGCAACGCCAGCAGTACGGCCACGGCGATGCCGAGTGTGCGCGTGGCCAGCAGGTAGACGGTGTAGGTGGCCTGCACCGCCGCCAGGCCGCCCAGTGCGCCGGGCAATGCGCCCAGGGCAAAGGCCGTGCCCTGTTCCAGGCACAGGAAGGTCATCACCAGCGCCGAGGTGATCGGCAGGCCGGACAGCAATCCGCCTAACAGGCCGCCCCAGCGCCGGGAGGCGAGGGAGATGGCCCACATCAGTAGGGGTGTGATGGTGAGTTTCAGGTAAAACAGGGTCATTGCGGGTGCATCCAGGCTTGATGAAGGTGCGCCCGCCTTCGACATTGGGTAGGGCGCGGGTGAATCAGCCGCGGCTGGCCTCCAAGGCCTGGGCCAGGTCGGCGATGATGTCGTCACTGTGTTCGATGCCGATCGACAGGCGCACCATGTCCCGCGGCACGCCGGCCTTCTCCAGTTCCTCGTCGTTGAGCTGACGGTGGGTAGTGGAAGCGGGGTGGCAGGCCAGTGACTTGGCGTCGCCGATGTTCACCAGGCGTACCACCAACTGCAACGCGTCGATGAAGCGCGCGCCAGCCGCCTGGCCACCCTTGATGCCGAACGACAGGATCGATGCCGGCTTGCCGCCGGTGTAGCGCTTGGCCAGTTCATGTTCGGGGTGGTCGGGCAGCCCGGCAAACTTCACCCAGGCCACTTGCTCGTGGGCTTGCAGGTAATGGGCGACCTTTAGCGCGTTCTCGGTATGGCGCTCCATGCGCAGGGCCAGGGTTTCCAGGCCTTGCAGGATCAGGAAGGCGTTGAACGGCGACAGCGCGGCGCCGGTGTTGCGCAAGGGCACCACACGGCAGCGGCCGATGAAGGCGGCAGGCCCGAAGGCTTCGGTGTAGGTGACGCCGTGGTAGGACGGGTCGGGGGTGTTGAGCAGGGCGAAGCGTTCCTTGTTTTCGGCCCAGGGGAATTTGCCGGAGTCGATGACGATGCCGCCGATGCTGGTGCCGTGACCGCCGATGTACTTGGTCAGCGAGTGCACGACGATGTCGGCGCCGTGCTCGAACGGCCGGCACAGCACCGGGGTGGCCACGGTATTGTCGACGATCAGCGGCACCCCGTGGCGGTGGGCGGCCTCGGCCAGCGCAGCGATATCAACGATATTGCCGGCGGGATTGCCGATGGACTCGCAGAATACCGCTTTGGTACGCGCATCGATCAGCGCTTCGAGGGCGGCGATATCGTCATGGGCCGCGAAGCGGGTGTGGATACCCATGCGTGGCAGGGTGTGCGCCAGCAGGTTGTAGGTGCCGCCGTACAGCTTGGCCACCGAGACGATATTGTCGCCGGCTTCGGCGACGGTCTGGATGGCGTAGGTGATAGCCGCCATGCCCGAGGCTACGGCCAGCGCGCCAACCCCGCCTTCCAGGCCGGCCATGCGCTGCTCGAGCACGTCGTTGGTGGGGTTCATGATGCGTGAGTAGATGTTGCCGGCAACCTTCAGGTCAAACAGGTCGGCGCCGTGCTGGGTGTCGTCGAAGGCGAAGGAGGTGGTCTGGTAGATCGGTACGGCCACCGCCTTGGTGGTCGGGTCGGGGCTGAAGCCCGCATGGATGGCAAGCGTTTCCAGCTTCATGCAATCGTTCCTTGAGCGTGGGTGGAAGCGTTCGAGCATGCGGCGGCGAGCGCGCATGGGTCAAGGGTGTCGCTCTGGCGGATTACGGTTCGCGTGACAATTCGCTGATCGGCAGTTGATCCTGCTTCACGTCGGGTGCCTGAGGCGAGCGCACTCTGTTCGCCACCCCAAACGGTACATGCACCATCGGCAGGTTTCCCGCTGGCGATTGCAGGTGTGTGCGCTGGTCGTCGAAAAACACATGCGGCTTCAATATCGACAACACCCTGGGCTTATCCATGCCGCCTAGGAAAAAGCACTCATCCGGGGATACGCCCCAATCCTTCAAGGTCGTCACCACCCGCTCATGCGAAGGCGCGTTGCGCGCCGTGACGATGGCAATGCGCAGAATCCGCTGGTACGTCGGGTCCTCGGCCAGCTTGCGGTCCTCCAGCATGCGTATCCGCGAAAGCTTGCGGTAAAGGTCTGCCAGTGGCCCCGGCGAATGCGGGGTGCCCTTGTGCATGCGCTCGTGTTCCTGAAAGTCGTCCAGGTTGTCGTTGCGCTTGTAAACACTCTCTGCCTCGTCGTCGGCAATCACGCCATCGAAGTCGAAGGCCACCCGCAGCTCAGTGTCGATTTCATCATCGTAGATGCGCGTAGGCAGCACACGTCCGGCAGGGTAGTTGGCGTCGATGGCCTTTTGCACATCTTCCTCGTTGGCGCTGAGAAACAGCGAGGCATTGAACGCCGGGATGTATTCGTAGGGCGAGCGGCCCGACATGAATGCCGCGCGGGTGATGTCCAGCTGATAGTGGCTGATGGAGCGGAACACCCGCAGGCCGGTTTCCGGCGAGTTGCGCGAGAGCAGCACCACTTCCACCGGCAACTGGTCGGGGAACGCCTTGTTGATGCTCAGGAAGCGGCGAATGAACGGGAGCGCCACACCCCTGGGGAACGGCTCGTCCAGGTTCTGTTCCTGGTGCTGGCGGTAAGCCTCGACACCTTGTGTCTGGTAGATGTCATCGGAAACGGAGAGGTCGAACAGCGCACTCGAGGCAACGCCGATGACCAGTTTTTCTTCAATGGGGTAAGGCATGCAGCGGCTCCTGCGAGTGGCATGAAGGCAAGTGTACGCGCACGTTCTGACGAAAGCCGTCAATTGCGCGACTGATCAGTGGATCCGGTAGTGTCATTTTGATAGCTTCTCGCCCCTTACCGCAGTATCCGGACAGTGATTGATGAACCAGCTACATGAACACGGCACCCTGACTCCGCTTGCCGAGGCGAATGGGAACACGATGCACGAAAGCCACCTTGAGGCAGACGCGTCGGCCCAGCAGGCCACCGAGCACGAAGCACTGCTGGCCAGTATCGAGGGGCTGAACAAAAAGCTCGTGGCAACTACCCTGGCCCGTGTGCAGAAGGAAGGGGCGATCCACAAGCGTCTTGAGCAGTGCCAGCAGCAACTGGCCGCCAGCAATCAGGCTCGGGAAGGGATGTCCATCACGGTGACCACGGCGCTGAAGAAGCTCGCGCTGGCAGCGAGCACCCAGGCAGACCGCGTGGACAGTGTGGAGGCGCGCTTGACCCGCCTGGCTGAGCGCCAATGTGAATGCACGTCGCAGTCAGCAGCCGGTTGGCCCGCGTATCTGGAGCGTCATGCCGTGTCGTTGGTTGCCTTGGCCGTGGCTGTGTTTACGCTGGGGCTGCATTTGCTCGGATAGTGCAACTTCAAGGCTGCGCCGGGTTCAAGCGTTGAATTGCCAAAGCTTGAGGGTTGGCGACGTTCTTCGGCACCCCGTCGAAAAACGCCAGCACATTGTCGAAGGCGTCACCGAAGTACAGCTCGTAGCCGTTCTTCTCCACATACCCCAAGTGGGGCGTGCTGAGTACCCGTGGGTGGCGCAGCAGTGGATGGGCCGGGTCGAGTAACGGCTCTTCCTCATAAACATCCACCGCCGCGTAGCTCGGCCGCCCGGCATCCAATGCCTGCAGTAATGCGCCTGGTGCAATCAGCTCCGCGCGGCTGACGTTCACCAGCAAGGCGTCGGGCTTCATATGGGACAGGTCGTCGAAGGTCACCCCATGGCGTGTCTGATCCGAAAGGCGCAGGTTCAGGCTGACAATATCCGCCTCGGCAAAAAACGCCTCACGCGAGGCGGCAGCAGCGTGGCCATCGGCTTTGGCTGCGGCGCGGCTGTTGTCGCTGCCCCACACCAGCACGGGCATGTCGAAGGCCTGCGCATAACGCGCCAGGCGCTGGCCGATCTTGCCATAGCCCCAGATGCCCAGCGTCTGCCCGGCCAGCGCCTGGCCCAGGTTGACCTGCCATTGGCCTTGGCGGAAGGCATCAATGGCCGGCAGCAGTTGTCGGCGGGCATTGAGGATCAGCGCCCAGGCCAGTTCGGCAGGCGCTACCGGCGATCCGCGCCCCTCGGTCACGGCAATGCCGCGCGCGGTGCAGGCAGCCAGGTCGAGGTGGCTGGACACCTTGCCGGTCTGGCTGATCAGCTTGAGGTTGGGCAGGCGGTCGAGCAAGGCGGCGTCGATGCGTGTGCGTTCGCGGGTGAGTACCAGGGCGTCGGCATCGGCAAAACGTGCGGCAAGTTGTTCCAGCGTGGCAGGCGGGTGCTCATGAAGGACGCTGACAGCATGCCCGCTCAGCTTGCCGAAGCAATCGAGCGTACGGATTACATCTTGGTAGTCGTCGGGAATGACAATGCGCATGGTGGTCTGGCCCGGGCGGTACAGGGAAGCGTCGAAGATAACCTAACGGGGGGGATCGGTGTCAGATCAGGCTGCAGTCGCTGCACATCAGCACCGGCTCTGCCGCCCAGTGATGCAACCGCCATGCGTTGGCGGCCCTGTCGCGACACGAGGCCGGCCCTACTGGCCACCAGATAGCTGCTCCACCAGAAAATCCACAAACACCCGCACCCGCGCCGGCATCGCCGGGCCGCCGACGAACACCGCATGAATCGGTTCCCGATCACCCGGGTTGTAAGCCTCCAGCAACGGCACCAGTTGCCCGTTGGCCAGGTCATCGGCCACGGTAAAGGTGCCGATACGCGCCACGCCGGCGCCCAGCCTGGCCAGCTGTGCCAGTGCCTCGCCGCTGCTGCATTCGATATTCCCTTTAACCTTCAGTGAGAACGTATGCCCGTCGCGGTAAAACGGCCAGTCGGGCATCGCGCGGCGGAAATTGAAGCGCAGGCAGTTGTGCCTGGCAAGGTCTTCAGGTTCAAGCGGGGTACCGTAGCGTTGCAGGTATTCTGGCGAGGCCACCACTACCTGGCCGGTCTCGCCAATGGCGCGAGCGCTCAACGAGCTGTCCGGCAGGTGACCGAAGCGCAGCGCCACGTCGGCCTGGCCGCCAAGAATGTCGGCCACCTCGTCGCTGAGGGTCAGGTCAACCAGCACTTGCGGGTAGCGTGCGCTGAAGGCCGCCAGCAGCGGCACTACGGTCAACCGGGCATGGCCCAGCGCAGCGCTGACCCGCAAGCGCCCGCGTGGCACGCCTTGGTCAGTGATGGCTTCTTCCACTTCGAGCATGTCCGCCAGCACCCGCCGTGCGCCGCGCAGGTAGGCCTCTCCCTCGGGGGTGAGGGTGAGCGCCCGGGTCGTGCGCAGCAGCAGGCGGGTACCCAGGCGCTGTTCGGTGCGGGCGAGAATGCGGCTGACCGCCGAGGGCGTCAGGCCTAGCGCTCGGGCGGCAGCAGACAGGCTGCCCGCTTGCGCCACCTTGGCAAAAATCTCCATCTCGCCCGATCTGCCACTGAAGTCCATTTGTGCCTCTCAAGCAAAGGTGGTTCGCAAAAATGCAGTCTAGTGCGCATTTTAAACGGATCGTAGCATTTGCGGCATAGATAAGGAGCTTGCCATGCGTATCAATCCACCGCTTGTCGCACTCGCCATCGGTGCCTTCGGCATCGGCGTTACAGAGTTCGCCCCCATGGGCATGTTGCCCAGTATCGCTACCGACCTTGGCGTTTCCATTCCTGCTGCCGGGCTGCTGGTCAGTGCCTATGCCATTGGCGTGCTGATCGGCGCGCCGCTGATGACCCTGGCCACGGTGAAGATCCCGCGCCGTTACCTGTTGATCGGGCTGATGGCCATTTTCACCTTGGGCAACCTGATGTCGGCCCTGGCCAGCGACTACGCCAGCCTGCTGGTCGCCCGCGTGGTCACTTCACTCAACCACGGCGCCTTTTTTGGCATCGGCTCGATCGTCGCGGCCAGTGTGGTGCCGCCGGCGAAGCGCGCCGGGGCCGTGGCTGCAATGTTCATGGGTTTGACCCTGGCCACCATCGGCGGCGTGCCGTTGGCGACCTGGTTGGGTGAAATGCTGGGTTGGCGCACGGCGTTCTGGGGTATTGCCGGGCTTGGCCTGGTGGCGATGACCACACTCTGGTACGCACTGCCCAATGTTGCGTCGCCCAAGGGCGAGGGTGCCATGGCCGAGATCCGTGTGCTGGGCCGCAGGCCGGTACTGGCGGCCTTGTTGCTGACCGTGGTGGGCTCCAGCGCCATGTTCACGGTGTTCACCTACATTGCGCCGATCCTGCAGCATGAAGCGGCGGCGTCCACCCCCTTCGTGACGGCGATGCTGGTGCTGTTCGGTGTCGGCCTGACCTTGGGCAACGTATGGGGCGGCAAGGCGGCGGACCGCTCGATCGATCGCACCCTGCTCCTGTCACTGGCTGGGCTGATTGCCGTGCTGCTGGTGTTTCCGCTGGTACTGGACTGGCCGCTGCCGACCGCCTTGGCGATCCTGGTCTGGGGTGCGGCCAGCTTTGCCCTGGTGCCGCCGCTGCAAATGCGGGTCATGGAAGCGGCCAAGGATGCGCCCAACCTGGCCTCGGCGGTGAACATTGGCGCGTTCAACCTGGGCAATGCGATCGGTGCGGCGCTGGGCGGCGCGGTGATCAACGCGGGGCTGGGCTACCCGGCGATTTCCCTGGCGGGGGCTGCGATGGCGACGCTGGGGCTGGTACTGGTGCTGCTGTTTGCCTGGCGTGGGCGAGGGGGGCTAGCCGGGCGGCAGGTTGCGGTGTAACAGGTCGGAACCTTGGGGCGCCTTGCGCCCCTCGATACACTTCCTTGCGGGTACTACGGGGTACCGTTTCGGCCATGCAAGTGATAGGCAGGGCGCTCGCTCAGGCGCTCGTAATAATCGCGCACCGCGGGCAGGTGCGGGTGCTCGAACGGCGTTTCGAACCAGCGGTTGACCGACAGGCCGATCGGGATGTCGGCCAGGGTGAACTGGCTGCCGGCCACATAGGCACCGGTGCTGGCCAGCTGGCGGTCGAGGATGCGCATGTAGCGTGACCACTCGGCACAACCGGCAGCCAGTGCTTGCGGGTCCTGGTGAGCGGGCGAATGCCTGACCAGCGACATGAACGCGTAGCTCCAGGAGCGGTTCAGGTCCGAGGCCTGCCAGTCGATCCACTGGTCGATCCGCGCCCGCGCCTGGGCCTCGCCGGGATAGAACGCGGTGGCGCCGTAGCGGCTGGCCAGGTAACGGATGATGCTATTGGATTCCCACAGGGTGAAGTCGCCGTCCTGGATCACCGGAATCATGGCGTTGGGGTTCAGCGCGAGGAACTCGGTGCTGTCAGTGGCCTTGAAGCCAGAACCCCAGTCTTCGCGCTCGAACGCGATCTCGAATTCGGCGCAGGCCCACAGGACTTTTCGCACATTGATGGAAGAGGCTCTTCCCAGTATCCGCAGCATGGTGTTCGTCCTTGTGTGGGGGAGGTTGATCGTCCGCCACTGCCGGGGGCGGGTCAAGGGGGCTGAGCGGTGGCTTGGCGCTCCCTGTGCAGGGTTCTTGTAGTCCATTTCCTAAAGTGACCCTTTCCACCCCTTTGTCATTGTAATGGGGTAGGCAGCGGCCTAGCCTCGGCAAGCGCCTAACCTTGAGGAATGGACATGGACAGCGAAACGCCGAAAAACAGCAGCAAGCCCTATGTCGTGCAAGCCGCGAGCCGCTTTGGCAACAGCGATGCCGAACTGGTGCAAATGAAACCGCAACTGCCAATACGCACCGCACTGATGGAAGCTTCGGGCATCATGGGCTGCATCACCGAAATTACCCGCAAGGCCATCGACAGGCCTGAAGACCGCCAGGTGATGATGAAGGCCACGTACTACCTGGCCGGGATGGCCAAGTCACTGATCGACGGCCAGCTGCTGCAGATGCGTCAGGCGCGCGAAGGCGGGGGCGAAGCCTAGCCAGGCTTGCCTGGGGGGCGCGAACTTGGCACCCTTGGGCGGTTTTAATCGTCTGTAACACGACTGAAGGAAGCATGCATTGAGCTGGGACAAGGTGGGGAAGCTACTCGTCGCCGTGCTGATCGGCCTGATGGTCCTGTTGGCCGCCTACGCGTTGCTCAGGGGCAATCCGCGCCTTGAGGCGTCACTGACCTATGCCTACCTCACTTACCCCAGCCAGTTCAGCGAGCGGATCAGCAAGGCCAGCGAGCAGCTCAAGTACGAGCAGTTGCAGGGGCGAATCAACGGTATCGTTCAAGGCCAGCTGGCCCATGATCAGGTCGAGCGGCTCATCGAAATGGCACAGGCCCCTTATGCCCAGCTGTTCGCCAAGCCTTTCGAGGCCGGGCTGGTGGACCACCGTACCGGCCTGCTGATCGAACTGCACAACAGTGGTGATGCGCAGGTCCGGCAGGTGAAAGTCCGCCTGCCAGCCAAGGGCCTGGTGCAGGTGCGCGATGCTGCCGGCAACGACACGCTGCTGGAAACCGCCATCGCCCAGGTTGATATCCCGGTCATCGAGCCAGGTGGCACCTGCAAGGTGTGGGTGTATTTCGATGCCGACTACTCGCAGATCCGCCATGGCGGGGTCAGTATCAGCCACGCCGACGGTGAGGCCCATGTGCAGGTGTACCGCGAGGTCATCGGTTTTCCGGCCATGGTAGCCCGTTACAGCCGTGAGCTGATGATACTGCTTGGCATACTGGCGGCCAGTGTACTGGCCTTGGCCTATGCCTGCCTGGCACGTCGTGCGCCGCGGTAAAACAGCCTGCAGAAAGGTGCGTGCATTCGTTCTGCAATCAAGGGTCATTTGCGCAAAACTCAACACGCCCCCGCAGACGACGCTCTATAGTGCTCGGCATGACGAAACCCCTGCCGAGCCTGCCTGATGATCCCTTCTCTGGACGCCATTTTTTCTCGCCTGCGCCTTCGCCAGTTGCGCTTGCTGATCGAGCTGGACCGCTGTGGCTCGCTGCATAAGGCAGCTGAAGCCATGGCCATTTCCCAGCCCGGTGCCACCAAGGCCCTGCGCGAGGTCGAGGAGGTGCTGGGCGTACCGTTGTTCCAGCGAATGCCCAGCGGCCTGGTTGCCAACGACGTGGGCCGCTGCGTGGTGCGCTACGCGCGGCTGATCCACAGCGACCTGGGGCATCTGCGCGAAGAGGTGTTGGGCATCGTCCAAGGCCAGGGCGGGCGGCTGGCGGTGGGCAGTATCATGGGGGCTATGCCCACACTGGTCAGCGCCCTCGGGCGCTTGCGCCGCAAACAGCCGCAGCTGGCAGTGGAAATCGCCGAGAATACCAGCGCCAACCTGCTCGCCCAGCTGGACGAAGGGCGCCTGGACCTGGCCATCTGCCGGCCAGGGCTGGGCCGTAACGCGGCGGAATATGGCTTTGTCGAACTGGCCCAGGAGCCGTTGGCGGTGGTCGCGCATCCGCAGCATCCGCTGGCCGGGGCGGCGGCACTCAAGATCAGCGACCTTAGCCATTATCGCTGGGTGGTTTATCCGGCCAACATGCCCATGCGCCAAGCGCTGGAACGCGAGTTGAGCGAGGCGGGGGTGGAGGTGTCACGGTATCCACTGGAGACCTTTTCCACCTTCGCCACCTTCATGCTGCTTGAAGATGACCCGACGTTGGTGGCAGTCATTCCCCGTGCGGTGGCGGCCTTTGCCGAGCAGCGCGGGTTGCTGGTGTCGCTTGCGGTGCCGCTACGGGCGCTGAGCGAGCCGTTCGGCATCGTGCACCGGGTCGCGGCGCCGTTATCGCCTGCGGCACGATTGCTGGTGGAGGAACTGACGGCGGGTGAAGTGTGACGGTCCCCATTGATTTCCAGTCCGTTGCCGAAGCGCTGGCAGGGATAAGCGGCGGTTATCGGTGGATCAGTTCTTTTCATTATCGGTGGCCCTGTCCCGTCCTCTAAATTGCCCCGGCAGCGCCTGTCAGTCACCCTGTCACCCTGATTGCATCAAGGAGCAAACCAATGGATCTAGGCATCACCGGCCGCTGGGCCATCGTCTGCGCGGCCAGCCAAGGCCTTGGCAAAGGCTGCGCCGAAGCGCTGGGCAAAGAAGGCGTCAACCTGGTCATCAATGCCCGTACCCAAGCCACCCTGGAGCAGACCGCCAGCGAGTTGCGCAGGGCCTGCCCGGGCATCGAGGTCCATACCGTGGCAGGCGATGTTGCCGATCCCAAGGTGCGCCAGGCGCTGTTGGCGGCCTGCCCGCAGGTCGACATTCTGGTCAACAACGCCGGTGGCCCGCCACCGGGGGACTTCCGTGATTGGGGGCGTGATGACTGGCTGAAGGCGCTGGACGCCAACATGCTCACGCCCATCGAGCTGATCAAGGCGGTGGTAGATGGCATGGCCGAGCGTGGTTTTGGCCGGGTGGTGAATATCACCTCCGGCGCGGTGAAGGCACCGATCGACATGCTGGGTTTATCCAACGGTGCCCGCAGTGGCCTGACCGGATTCATTGCCGGCCTGGCCCGGCAGCAGCGCCTGGCGGGCCGCAATGTGACACTCAACAACCTGTTGCCTGGGGCGTTCGACACGGCGCGCCTGCAAAAGACCTTGAAGGCTGCGGGTGGTGATGTGGAAGTCACTGCCCAGGCGCGGCGCAAGGCCATTCCGGCGTCGCGTTTTGGCGATGCCGCGGAGTTTGGCGCGTATTGCGCATTTCTGTGCAGCGCGCATGCCGGGTACATCACCGGGCAGAACCTGCTGATCGATGGCGGGGCGTATCCGGGAACCTACTGACGCCGTTGGCGCTATTGCTTGCAGCCGCCTTCGCCCTCATGCAGCGCCAGGCTCTGGCGCAATTGTTCAATCATGGCCGCACGCAGCGCCTGCGGCGCCTGGATGCGGATCGACCCCGCCTGGGACAGCAGCCAGCCCATCAGCGCGCGGTTGTCGTCGACGGTGGCCACCAGCGCTGCGCCGCCGCCAGCCTGCGGCGTCAGTTGCATATCGACGGACAGGGGGGATTGCTCCAGGCGGCGGGCCAGCGCGTCATCGACCCAGGCATACAGTACGACGTGTGTCGGTGGGGCAAGTGCGTCGGGTTGCAGCTGCTGCGCTTCGCCCAGGCTCAAGCCCGGTTGCCAGTACCAGCCATAAGGCATGCCTTTACTGTTGCACTGTAGGGGGAACAGTGCGGCGAGCTCGACCAGGTCGCGCTCGACCGTGCGTTTGCTGGTGGTATGGCCCACGGTTGTCAGGGCAGCCTGCAACTGGGTGGAGCTCATTCCCGGGTGGCGGCCGGGCAGCAACTTGAGCAGTTGCCACTGGCGGGCGATGGTGTGGCGGGTCGGGTGGCTGGGCAAAGGCTCGTCCTTGAAGGCAGGCACCGAGCCTGCCTGGGTAGTGGCGTTTAGCTATTGCCTAGCATACCCCGTCACAAGATGGGATCCAAGTTGTGGCGTAAGGCCTCGGTCAAGTGGTCCGCCGCCAAGTCAACGACGAGCGTGTCGTTGTGGTAGTGGTAATCAGTTGGCAAGCGCGAATGCTGAGCGGTCTATCGAGCGGCTCAGCGCGTCAGGTGATGACCCGCTGCAACGCCTCGATAAACATCTCCTCCGCCCGGCTGAATCGCTGCTCTCTGTTCCACAGCAGGTGAATGTCCACATCGGCAATCCCTTCGTGCGGCGACAGCTTCCAAAGCAAGCCCGCGTCAACATCCGGTGCCACCACATGTTCGGGCAGGCAGCCGATGCCAAACCCGGCAATCACCAGTCGGCGCACTTCTTCAAGGCTTGGCGATGACGCCACTATGCGCCCGGCAAACCCTTGTTGGTCGCGGAAAATGGTCAGCGGCGACAACATGCCGCCAATTTGGTCGCTGGTGAAACTGACAAAGTTCTCCCGCTGTAAATCGCCTTCGGCCTGGCCGAACAAGGCATGGTGCTTGCCACAGAAGAATGCATATCGTTGGCGCAGAAACAGCCGCTGCTCCAGCCGTGGCTGTGCACGCCGGTTGAGGCTGAGGCCCGCTGTAGCGGTTTTCTCCTGTAGGGCGGCGACGATATCGGAGCTGCGCATCACGTCGATTTCCAGCTCGACCCTTGGGTGCTGGCGATGGAAGTTGGCCAGGAAGTCATCGAAACGTTCGCTGACGATGCGACTGATCATCAGCAGGCGCACTTTACCCACCAGCTCGTCCGCCGGTTGCTCCAGCAAGCCGCCGATCTGCGACATCTGCCCGTACACCTCGCCAGCCAGCTGGAACAGCTGCTCGCCCATTTCTGTCAATACGAAGCGCGGTCCGCGACGGGCAATGAGCTGGCGGCCAAGCTGCTCTTCAAGGCGTTTGAGCGCCTGACTCACTGCCGGCTGGGTGAGGTGCAGGCGGGCGGCGGCACGGCTGATGGACAGCTCCTGGCCGATGACCCGGAAGGTGCGCAGCAGGTTCCAGTCGAGGCGGTCGTTGAGCAAGCGGTCAGGCATGGCAGGGCTCGATGATAAGCATGGCTAATAGTGCGCATAATAAATAGAAAATTGACTAATCATAGCCTCCGGCCGATAAATCGCAGTCATCGAAACCTGTTGCATCGACGTTGCCCCTCTTCGCGGGTGAATCCCCGCCTGCAGTGATCGCGCAGACGCTGTGGAAGCGGGTTGTCCCGCTGAAAAGGCACCATCGAGTCAACAGGCCAAGCGCCAGCAGAGCGCCCCGTGACCCTTGCAACTCCTGCCAGAACAACAAGCAAAGGAGCCCCCATGAAGCCGACCGCTTCCGCTCAACCGCGTCGTGCCGCCGCCGCCGCATTCATCGGCACCATGATCGAGTGGTACGATTTCTACATCTACGCCACCGCCGCCGCGCTCGTCTTCGGTGCCTTGTTCTTCCCCTCCGACGACAGCCTGTTCAGCACCATGGCCGCGTTCGGTACCTTCGCCGTGGGCTTCTTCGCCCGGCCGCTTGGCGGCATCATCTTCGGTCACGTGGGCGACCGTATCGGTCGCAAGAAGTCGTTGGTCATCACCCTGCTGATGATGGGCATCGTCACTGTCTGCATCGGCCTGCTGCCGACTTACGCACAAATCGGCGCGGCCGCGCCGGTGCTGTTGATCCTGCTGCGCATCGTCCAGGGGATTGCCGTGGGCGGCGAGTGGGGCGGGGCGGTACTGATGGCCGGCGAGCATGCGCCCAAGGGCCGCCGCAACTTCTTCGCGTCGTTCGCCCAGTTGGGTAGCCCGGCGGGCCTTATCCTGTCGCTGCTGGCGTTTGGTGCGGTCACCCGTCTGCCTGAAGAGGCGCTGATGAGCTGGGGCTGGCGCGTGCCGTTCCTGGCCAGCGCACTGCTGCTACTGGTGGGGCTGGCTATTCGCCTGGGCGTGAATGAGTCGCCCGAGTTCATGGCCAGCCGCGAGCAGGCAGAAAAGGCCAGGTGCAAGGAGCAGGCTCCGGCCCTCGAGGTGCTGCGCACCGCCTGGCGCCCGCTGTTGCTGTGTATCGGCGCCAATACCCTGGGCATTGCCGGGGTCTACTTCACCAATACCTTCATGATCAGTTACACCACCCAGCAATTGCACCTGGAGCGCTCGTTGATTCTGGAATGCCTGTTCTTCGTGGCGATCATCCAGTTCTGTGTGCAGCCCCTGGCGGCCTGGCTGTCGGAGAAGATCGGTGCAACTCGCTTCCTGGCCCTGGTCGCCTTGCTGGCGATGGCCTCGCCCTACCCGATGTTTGTGCTGGTGAGCTCGGGCCACGGGCCCCTGATTGTGCTAGGCATCGCCTTGGCCGCTGCCTGCATGGCCTCTTTCTACGCGGTGATCGCCGGCTACGTCAGTGGCATGTTCGAAACCCGCGTGCGCTACACCGCCATTTCCCTGGCTTACCAGATCTGCGGCGCCCTTGCCGGCGGCCTGACCCCGCTGATCGGCACCTGGTTGGCCCACACCTTTAGTGGCCAGTGGTGGCCGATGGCAGTGTTCTACACCTTCATCGCCACCCTTTCGCTGGTCTGCGTGCTTGCCCTGGCGCGCCAGTACGCCCGTAGCCAGCACCTGGAACTGGCCTGATCCGATTGACTCTGGAGTACCCGCACATGTTGAAAAGCAATGGCGAACGCCTGTGGGCGAGCCTGATAGCCATGGCCGAAATCGGCGCCACCGCCCGCGGCGGTAGCTGCCGCCTGGCGCTCAGCGACGAGGACAAGGCGGGCCGTGAACTGTTCAGCCACTGGTGCCGCGAAGCCGGCCTGACGCTGACGGTGGATGCCATAGGCAACCTGTTCGCCCGTCGTCCAGGTAGTGACCCGAATGCCGCACCGGTAATGATGGGCAGCCATCTCGACACTCAGCCCGAAGGCGGTCGTTTCGACGGTGTCTATGGCGTGCTGGCCGGGCTTGAAGTGGTGCGCCGCCTCAACGAGCTGAACATCCACACTCGCAAGCCGCTGGAAATTGCCGTGTGGACGAACGAGGAGGGCGCGCGCTTCACGCCGGCCATGTTTGGCTCGGCAGTGTTCACCGGCAGCCTCGCGCTGGCCGAAGCGCTGGCTATCCGCGATGCCGATGGCCTCAGCGTCGCCGACGAACTGCAGCGAACGGGCTTCGCCGGCCAGCGCCCTTTAGGTGGCCCGGTGGATGCCTATTTCGAAGCGCATATTGAGCAAGGTCCGATCCTTGAAGACAACGCCAAGGCCATTGGTGTCGTCAGCGGCGGGCAAGCGATTCGCTGGCTGGACGTCACGGTCGAAGGCATGGCGGCTCACGCGGGTACGACACCGATGCCCCTGCGCAAGGATGCCCTGTATGGCGCGGCGCGGATGATCCAGGCGGTCGAGCAGTTGGCAGCGGACTTCGCACCCGAAGGGCTGACCACTGTGGGCGAGTTGTCGATTGCCAAGTCCTCGCGCAACACCATTCCTGGCCTGCTGCGCTTTACGGTCGACTTGCGCCACCACTGCGATGAAGCCATCGAAGCCATGGAGCGCGACCTGAGCCTGAAGCTGCAAACCATTGCCAGCCAGCGCGGCCTGCAGGTACGCATCGAACGCCACTGGGTCAGCCCGGCCACGCCGTTCGACCCTGCATGTGTGGCTGCCGTGCAGCAGGCGGTGGACGAACTGGGCTACGCCCAGCAATCAATCGTCAGCGGTGCCGGTCACGATGCCATCCTGCTGGCCCGATACTGCCCGACGGCCATGGTGTTCATCCCCTGCGTCGGCGGCCTGAGCCACAACGAAGCCGAAGACGTATTACCCGACGATGCCCGACAGGGTGCCGATGTGCTGCTGAACGCCGTGTTGGCCCGTGCGGGCCGTGTCGAACAAGGAGAAGGCTGATGCGTTGCTACTTCCACCCCGAACAACTGCTGCACCACCCACGCAGTTACTACTCGCGCGGCGCCATGCGCACCCCGCAGGAAGTCCCCGAGCGCGCCCAGCGCCTGCTGAAGGCGGCCAAAGACCTGGGTTTCGACATCCGCCAGCCCGACGATGCCGGCCTTGAACCGCTAAAGGCCGTGCATGGTGAGGCCTACCTGGCCTTTCTCGAAGAGGCCCATGCACGTTGGAAAGAAGTGCCCGAAGACTGGGGTGACGAGGTCATGTCCAACATTTTCGTGCGTGAGCCCAACGCTCTTCGCGGCATCCTCGCCCAGGCCGGCCGCTACCTGGCAGACGGTAGCTGCCCGGTGGGCGAACACACCTGGCACTCGGCCTATTGGTCGGCGCAAAGCGCGGTTGCAGCGGCCAAGGCCATCCTCGACGGGGAGCCCGCCGCCTATGCCTTGTGCCGACCACCGGGGCACCATGCGCGGTTCGATGCCGCTGGCGGCTTCTGCTACATCAACAACGCCGCCGTGGCCGCCCAGGCCCTGCGCAGCCGCTACAACCGTGTAGCGATCCTCGATACCGACATGCACCATGGACAAGGAATTCAGGAGATCTTCTACGATCGCCGTGATGTGCTGTATGTGTCGACCCATGGCGACCCGACCAACTTCTACCCGGGCGTGGCCGGGTTCGCGGACGAGCGTGGCAGGGGGGAGGGGGAGGGTTACAACCTCAACCTGCCGATGGCGCATGGGGCGAGCGAGGCGGACTTCATGGGGCAGCTGGAGGTTGCGCTGGCTGCAGTGACGGACTTTCGTGCCGAGGTACTGGTGCTGTCGCTGGGGTTCGATATCTACGAACTGGACCCGCAGAGCAAGGTGGCTGTGACCACTGAAGGGTTCGCTGCGTTGGGTGAGCGAATTCGGGCGTTGCGCTTGCCTTGCCTGATTGTCCAGGAGGGGGGCTATCACCTGGAGAGCCTGGAGGTGAATGCGCAGGCGTTCTTTGCTGAACAGGCGGACTGGCGATAAGTGCCAGAGGCCGGCATCGGTGGTTTGGCTGCCGGCCTTTTCGCGTGTGAACCCATTCCCATGGGCGCTTTGCAGCTTTCGAGTTTTTGCCCGCCATCGATAGGGGTCGACACCCCCTACATCCCACCCCGTCGCACGTGCTTCACCAACACCTTCTCCAACAACTCCCACATCGCCGGGTCCGTACTGAACGCCACGTTGAACCGCATCCACCCGGTCGCCTTGGCGTCGACCATGAACAACTGCCCAGGGCCTAGCATGATGCCTTTCTCCAGCGCATCGTCCAGCAACGCGGCACTGTCGGGAATCGCCGGGTGGCGGGTCCAGATGTACATGCCTTCATCCGATTCGGTGAACAGTTCGAAGCCCAATCGATGCAGATGCCGGCCAACTTCCTGATGCGCCTCGGCCAGGCGCTGGCGCAGGCGCTTGAGGTGCTTGCGCCAGCGCCCGTCGATGATCGCCGCATACACCACGCGCTCCATCACCTGTGAGGTGGTCAGGCCTGAGCGCATCTTCAGGTGCAGCAGTTTTTGCATCAGCTCGGGGTTGGCCAGCATGTAGCCGACCCGCACGTTGGGCGAAATGCTCTTGGAATAGCTGCCCACGTACACCACCTGCTGCAGATGGTCGAGGCTGGCCAGGCATGGCTGCGGCTCGGCGACCATGTCGGCGTACAGGTTGTTCTCCACCAGGCGGAAGCCATGCTGGCTGGCAAGCTGCAGCAGGCGGTGCAACTGCGGCAGCGGGGTGCGCGAGCACGTCGGGCTGTGCAGGTGCGGCTGGGTGAAGAACGCCGTCGGGCGGTGCTGGGTGAGCAGTTGCTCCAGCTGGTTCAGGTCGTAGCCGGCCGGTGTACGTGGCACGCCTACCAGGGTTGCGCCTTGGGTGCGCAGGATGCTCATGAGGTTCGGGTAGCCGGGGTCGTCCACCAGCACCACATCGCCTGGGCGCACCAGTGTGCGTGCGGCCAGGTCCAGCGCCTGGCTGGCGCCGTGGGTGAGCATCAGCTGTGCCGGGTTGGCGACGATCGACAGCTCTTGTTGCAGGTTCTGGGCGGTCAGCGCACGCAGCTCCATCAAGCCCATGGGGTCGCCGTACCCCGACAACTCCAGCGGGCTGCCGGCCACCTGGCGCAGGCCGCGGCGCAGGCCGTCTTCGTACATCCAGTCGTTGGGCAGCCAGCCGCACCCCGGTTTGTACGGCAACTGGCGGATTTCGAAAATCTGCTGCAGGTACCACTCGGAGTTGAACGTTGGTCGACTGGTGTCGGCCTCGGTGTTGTGCTGCTCCAGCAGTTCGCCCGCCGCACGGTTGACGAAGAACCCCGCATTGCCACGGCTCACCAGCAGCCCTTGGGCGACCAGGCGGTCGTAGGCCTCGACCACGGTGAAGGTACTCACCGAATAGCTTGCGGCAAAGGCGCGAATCGACGGGACCTTGGCGCCTGGCTTGAGGGTTTGGTTGTCGATCAGCTCGCGCAGCCCATCGATGATCTGGTTGACCAGCGGGGTTGAGGAGTCTGGATGTAATTCGAACATTCGGGGCCTTCAGGGTGCGTATCGCCTGGCGTCTGCAGGGTGTACTGCATGGGCGACCTATACAGTGCAGTGCGAGATTCATGCCACTGTGCATGGCTCTCTGCGTCGGACATTTTTACATTAGGTGTCGGATATCGCCACATAAAGCATGTTCAGTTCGCCTCAGGCAGTCGCCCTGGGGCGCGTCAGCAGGCCGCCATGGAAGGCCTGCGTGTGTAATTCACACCATCCTGCCCGCATTAGCACTGATGTACAGGTGAAATCGCCAGCCATCGGGGTTTCACAGTTTTCCTTGGATAAAAAGAAGCACGGGGTACACAACTGATGGACGCAACATCCACAACCACCACCGCGAAAAGCGGGCACGAGAGCAAGCTCAGTGCCTCGCTGAAGTCGCGCCACCTGACGATGATGTCGATCGCCGGGGTTATTGGCGGCGCCTTGTTCGTCGGTTCCGGCAGCGTGATCCACAGTGCCGGCCCAGCCGCTGTCCTGGCCTACCTGGCAGGCGGCATCCTGGTGGTGCTGATCATGCGCATGCTGGGTGAAATGGCGACTTCCTCGCCTGACACCGGCTCGTTCTCAACCTACGCCGACCGCGCCATTGGCCGTTGGGCCGGTTTCACCATCGGCTGGCTGTACTGGTGGTACTGGGTCATTCTCATGGCCTGGGAAGCCTATGTGGCGGGCAAGATCCTGCATGGCTTCTTCCCCGACGTCAGCGTCAACGTGTTCGTGCTGGCCACGACCCTGTTGCTGATCACCGTCAACTTCTTCAACGTCAAGCACTACGGTGAGTTCGAGTTCTGGTTCGCCTTGATCAAGGTGATTGCGATCGTCTGCTTCCTGATCGTGTGTACCGCTGCCGTGATGAACATCTGGCAGTTCGGTGAAGTGCGCGGCATCAGCCACCTCACCGCCGAAGGCTTCATGCCCAATGGCATCACCACTGTGATCGGTGCCTTGCTCGGGGTGATGTTCGCCTTCCTCGGCGCCGAAATCGTCACCATCGCCGCTTCCGAAGCCAAAGACCCGGCTGCGCAGATCGTCAAGGCGACCAACTCGGTGGTCTGGCGTGTGTGCCTGTTCTACGTCGGCTCGATCTTCCTGATCGTCTGCCTGGTACCGTGGAACGACCCGCACCTGGGTGTTTCTGGCTATGGCGCCTATCGCCGTACCCTGGAACTGCTGGGCGTGCCGTATGCCGAGCTGCTGATGAACTTCGTGGTGTTGACTTCGGTGAGCAGCTGCCTGATCTCGGGCCACTACACCGCTTCGCGCATGCTGTTCTCCCTGGCCCAGCGTGGCGATGCGCCGTCGTTCTTCAAGATCACCCGCGCCGGTACCGGTGTACCGGTGTACGCGATCATGGGCTCGTGCGCCGTGGCCGTGGTGTGTGCATTGATCAACTTCAGCGAGACCCTGCGCCCGAAAGACGTGCTGGACACCCTGATGAACACCACCGGCATGATCGCCCTGCTGGTGTACCTGGTCATCGCCTTCTCGCAGCTGCGCATGCGCCGCAAGCTGATTGCCGAGGGCAAGGAAGTACGCCTGAAGATGTGGCTGTTCCCGTGGCTGACCTACCTGGTGATCGCGTTCATCGTGGCTGCCCTGGTCACCATGGCCTTCATGCCTGACTACCAGATTCTGGTCATTTCCACCGGTATCGCTGCGGCGGTCGTGGTGGCGATGGGTGTGGTGCACCAGATCCGCTCTGGCAGCAAACAGCACTAAGCGTCACTCGCGTCTGGAAACGGCCGGCTCCCTTGGGGACCCGGCCGTTTCGCGTTGTTGGGCCTGGGCTTTTTCTGCAGGCATGTGGAAACGCTGGTTCATCCACGGTGAACCGAGCAGGGCGGCCGCAGCGATCAGGGCCAGGATGGCGAGGGCGATGTAGGTCTTCAAGGGCGTGCGCATGGAAGGACTGACTTCAAGCAGAGGTGATCAGTTCCGGGGTAATCCGTTCGCAACCGTCCCGCCGGGCGACAGATGGCATATGCTAGGCACATTGTCCGCCCAAAGGAGCCGCACATGGCCTGGTCCGCCAACCAGTATTCCCTGTTCGAAGACGAACGCACACGCGCCGTACGCGACCTGATTGCCGCCATCCCGCCACGGCCGGTGCGCCACGCCACCGACCTGGGGTGCGGCCCCGGTAACTCGACCGAAGTGCTGCTGCAACGTTACCCCGATGCCCAGGTGACGGCGCTGGACAGCGACCCGGACATGATCGACAAGGCCCGTGAGCGCAAGCGGCTGTGCATCCCGCGTGTGCGCACGGTCATTGCCGACATTGCCGGCTGGGCTGCCCCCGAGCCGCAGGACCTGATCCTGGCCAATGCCTCGCTGCAATGGGTACCTGACCACGCCTTGCTGTATCCGCACCTGGTGCGCCAGCTCAGCGAAGGCGCCAGCCTGGCCGTGCAGACCCCGGACAACCTCGACGAGCCGGCCCACCGGCAGTTGCGCGAGATCGCAAGCCAAGGCCCCTGGGCGGCGAAATTCGCCGACTTGCAGCTGCCGCCACGTCACAACGCGGCGTTCTACTACGACTTGCTCAGCCCGCTGTGCGCACGGGTGGATGTGTGGCGCACCACCTATCATCACCCGTTGATGGGGGGCGCCGAAGCGGTAGTGGAATGGTTCAAGGGCTCGGCGTTGCGGCCTTATCTGGCCAGGCTTGATGAGCAGGAGCAGGCCGACTTCCTGCAGATGTACCTTCAGGCCATGCAGCGCGATTATCCGCCGGCCTCTGATGGCAAGGTCCTGTTGCCCTTCCCGCGGTTGTTCGTGATCGCTACCCGCTAGGGCGGCGCCAGCGCCAGGCCACGTAGCTGTAGATGCCGAGGTTCAGCGCCAGCACGAGGCTGCCCAGCAGCAGCTGGATCTGCGGGGTCAGGCCGGCGGGGTAGATCAGTGGCCAGACGTAGTGCTCGACGAAGCTGCCCTGGTAACCGGCGTCACCGGCGGCATTGCGCATGCGGTTTTCCCAGGTGGTCAGCGGGCAGCCCAGGTGAAGGCACTCCACCGCCAGGCCCCAGGCCAGGGCCGGCAAGTGCAGCAACAGGGCAGGGCGCCAGCGCAGCACCAGCAGCCCGCCGAACAGCACCAGCAGGATGAAGGCCAGGTGCAGCAGCACCAGGGTGTCGGCGGCAAGGCGGTAGAGCATGGGTGGGGTGCCCACGGATAGAGGTTATCCCAGCATAGTTGGGTGGCCTGATCTGGCCCTTCGCGGTCTCGCCCGCTCCCGCAGCATCACCACAGGTTCCGGATGCTGCGTAGGATCTGTGGGAGCGGGCGAGCCCGCGAAGGGGCCAGCACAGGCCTACACCCCTTCCTCGACCATCTGCAGGAAAGTCGCCACCACCCGGCGTGTACGCTGCTCGCTCAGGCACACCAGGGTCTCGGTCAAATGCCGCTGGCAATCGACAATCGGCAACGCACACACCCGCGCATCGGCACCGAACTCCGCCGCCGACACCACACCCACACCAATCCCTACCACCACCGCTTCACGCGCCGCTTCCCGGCCCTCCACCTGGATCGCTGCGCGTATCCGCAGGCCGGCACGTTGCATCTCTTCTTCCAGCGTTTGCCGCGTTACCGAGCCGGGCTCGCGCAGCACCAGTGGCGTGTCGTCCAGGTCGGCCAGGCTGATCGAGCCACGGCTGGCCCATGGGTGGTGGTGGGAAACGAACGCCACCATCGGGTCACGACGCAGCGGCAGGCAATGCAGGCGCTCATCGTCGACATCCCGCCCCAGCAGGGCCAGGTCGGCCTGATAGCTGAACAGCCGCGCCAGCGATTCGTCGGTATTGCCCGTTTCGATCTTCACCTGGATACCCGGATAACGCTGGCAGAAGCGGGCGATCTGCGGCAGCACGTGCACCGGCGCATCCACTGCCAGCACCAGGCTGCCGGTGTGCAGCGCACGCGAGTCGTGCAGCAGCTCTTGTGCCTCGGCCTCGCAGGCGAACAGGCGCTGGCTGATGCCCAGTAGCCGCTCGCCAAGGTCGGTGAGTTGCACCGAGCGTTTGTTGCGGTGGAACAGCAATACGCCGAAGCGCTCCTCCAGTTTGCGCACCTGATCGGACACCGCAGGCTGGGTAAGAAACAGCCTTTCAGCGGCGCGGGTAAAGCTGCCGTGTACGGCCACCGCGTGGAAAGCCTTGAGTTGAGCGTGGGAAACCGACATGACGACCTCAGTAACAAGCTGGGCTTATGTGTGTAATACGATAAATCGATTTTATTTATCTTACAGCAACTGTTTCCATGGATTTCAGCCCGACGCTGGCACCACGAATGCCGCCAGGGCCATGGCGCTCACACGGCGCCACCTGACCCGATGACAGCTTCGTCATCGCTGTGCGTAACACAAGAACAAGACAGGCGTTTCTTCACATTCTGCCGGCACACTTGAGCAAGAGGTCAGACTTACATGAATCAATCCCTAGCCGCGTTCAAACGCTGGCGCATCCAGATTTTCGCCATCACCTGGCTGGCTTACGCCGCCTTCTACTTCACCCGCAAAGCCTTCTCGGTGGCCAAACTAGGCATCGCCGAAGACCCAGGCTTCATGCTCGACAAGGCCGCCATGGCCAACCTGGATGCCATCTACCTGGCCGCCTATGCCGTGGGCCAATTCACCTGGGGCATGCTTGCCGACCGCTTCGGCCCGCGCGTGGTCGTGCTGGGCGGGTTGCTGATTTCTGCGGCGGCGGCAGTGGTGATGGGCAGTTACGCAACCTTCCCGATCTTCGCCACCTGCATGCTGGTACAGGGCCTGGCGCAATCCACCGGCTGGGCCGGCTTGTGCAAGAACATCGGCAGCTTCTTCCCGGCTTCGCAGCGCGGGCGGGTGCTGGGCCTGTGGAGTTCCTGCTATGCCTTCGGCGGCCTGGTGGCCTCGCCGTTCGCGGGCTGGTGGGCCTACACCCTGGTGGGCACCTGGCATGCGGCGTTCTTCTCCAGCGCGGCAGTGGTGGCGCTGGTGGCGGTGCTGTTCTTCTTCCTGCAGCGCAACAAACCCGAGGACGTCGGCTTGCCGGCGGTTGAGCCCGAGCCGCAAAGCATGGCCCCGGCCGACAACCTGTGCAGCGTGTGGGCACCCCTGCGGGAAATCTTGCGCAACCGCACGGTGTTGACCCTGGGCCTGGCGTATTTCCTGCTGAAGCCGGCGCGCTACGCCATCTTGCTGTGGGGCCCTGTGATCGTCTTCGAGCAGATGCCCTCGGTGGGCAAAGTGGGCGCGGCAATCATCCCGACTGCTTTCGAACTGGCCGGGCTGCTTGGCCCGATCATGATCGGCCTGGCCTCCGACAAACTGTTTGGCGCCCGGCGCATGCCGGCCTGCGTGATCAGCCTGGTGCTGCTGACCGTGACACTGGCGGCGTTCATGGCGGCCATGCACACCGGCAGCGTGCTGCTGGTGGTGGCCTTGCTGTTCGTCATGGGCCTGACCCTGTACGGGCCGGACTCGATGATCAGCGGCGCTGCAGCCATCGACTTCGGCACCGCCAAGGCCGGCGCCACCGCAGCAGGTTTCGTCAACGGCTGTGGCTCGGTGGGCGCGGTGCTGGGTGGGCTGCTGCCGGGTTACTTCGACGGCGTCACGGTGTTCATCGTGTTCGCGGGCTGTGCGCTGTTCTCGGCGCTGGTGTTGCTGCCGCACTGGAACAGCCGCCCGGCCAGAAACGCGCAATGCACCGACGTGGCACCGAACACCAGCATGGCAATCAAGCCACTGCGTACTTAAAGGAAAGCGAGCGAATGAGACCCTTCTGGCTGCAACAGGCCCTGGATTCGGCGCAGGAGGCGGTATGCCCGCCGCTGCAAGGCGATACCCGTTGCGATGTGTGCATTGTCGGCGGCGGCTACACCGGCCTGTGGACGGCACTGATGCTCAAGGAAGCGGTACCGGCCCTGGATGTGGTGCTGATCGAGGCCGACATCTGTGGTGCCGGTGCCAGCGGCCGCAATGGGGGGTGTGCGTTGTCCTGGTCGGCCAAGTACTTCACCCTCGAACGCCTGTTCGGGGCGGCGGAGGCGGTGCGGCTGGTGCGCGAGTCGGAGCGCAGCATCGCAGACATCGGTGTGTTCTGCGCGGCCAATGGCATCGACTGCGACTACCGCCTGGACGGCACGCTGTACACGGCCACCAACGCAGCGCAGGTCGGTGCCACCGACGCGGTGATCGCCGCGTTGGAGCACAAGGGCATCAACTCGTTCCGCCGCTTGCCGCTGGAGCAGGTGCAGCGCCTGGCCGGTTCGGCACGGCACCTGGAGGGCTGGTTCTCGCCGTCCGCCGCCACCGTGCAGCCTGGCAAACTGGTGCGCGGCCTGCGCCGGGTGGCCTTGCAGCGCGGCGTGCGCCTCTACGAAGGCACCGCCATGACCGGCCTGGAACACGGCGCCCCGGTGCAGGTACGCACGGCCCACGGCACGCTGCGCGCCGACCGTGTCGTGCTGGGCCTCAATGCCTGGATGGCGCGCGTCTTCCCGCAGTTCGAGCGCAGTGTGGCGATCGTTTCCAGCGACATGGTCATTACCGAACCGTGCCCCGAGCTGCTGCGCCAGATCGGCCTGGACAGCGGCATCAGCGTGCTCGACTCGCGTATTTTCGTGCACTACTACCACAACACCTCCGATGGCCGGCTGATGCTCGGCAAGGGCGGCAACACGTTTGCCTATGGCGGGCGCATGTTGCCGGTGTTCGACCAGCCGTCGCCGTATCGGCGGTTGCTGCGCGAAAGCCTTGGCGGCTTTTTCCCGGCCTTGGCCGAGGTGCCACTGGCGGCCAGTTGGAACGGGCCGTCGGATCGCTCGGTAACCGGCCTGCCGTTCTTTGGTCGGTTGGACGGGCAGGGCAACGTGTTCTACGGCTTTGGTTACTCCGGCAGCGGTGTTGGCCCGTGCCACATGGGCGGGCAGATTCTTTCGTCGCTGGCGCTGGGGCTGGACAACCCGTGGACCCGGTCGCCGCTGGTCAAAGGGCCGCTGGGGCTGTTCCCGCCCGAGCCGATCCGCTACCTGGGCTCGCTGATGGTGCGCAATGCCATCCGCCGCAAGGAGCAGGCCGAAGATCGTGGTGTGCGCCCGCGAAGGCTGGACGTGCGGTTGGCGCGGTTTGCCGCGGCGGCGGGCAAAGCCGATAAAGGCTGATGAGATTTCTTGTCGATCCCATGCTCGAGGGCGTATAAAATGCACCCACTTTTGGCCGGTCGCTTCCTGAACCGGCCGCTGAAACAAGAGAGTCGACATGGGCGCACAGTGGAAAGCCAAACATAGAGAAACAGCGGCCAATGCCAAAGGCAAGATCATGGGCAAGCTGTCCAAGGAAATCCAGATCGCGGCCAAGTCGGGTGCCGATCCCGACATGAACCCGCGCCTGCGCCTGGCCATCGTGCAAGCCAAGAAGGCTTCGATGACCCGCGAGACCCTGGATCGGGCAATCCGCAAGGGTGCAGGCCTGGACGGTGATGCCGTGCAATACCATGCGGTGAGCTATGAAGGTTTCGCACCGCACCAGGTACCGCTGATCGTCGAGTGCCTGACCGACAACATCAACCGCACCGTCGCGCAGATCCGCGTGCTGTTCCGCAAGGGCCAGCTGGGTGCCAGCGGTTCGGTAGCGTGGGACTTCAACCATGTAGGCCTGATCGAAGCCACGCCTGCGAGCGCTGACGCTGATCCGGAAATGGCCGCGATCGAAGCCGGTGCCCAGGACTTCGAGGACGGTGAAGAAGAGGGCTCGACCCTGTTCATCACCGACACCACCGACCTGGACGCGGTGCAGAAGGCCCTGCCAGAGCATGGTTTCACCGTGACTGCGGCGAAAATCGGTTACACCCCTAAAAACCCGGTAAGCGCGGCCAGCCTGAGTGCTGAAGCGTTGGCCGAGGTCGAAGCGTTCCTCGAGGCGATCGACGAGCACGATGACGTGCAGAACGTCTATGTTGGCCTGACCGAGTAATCGTCGGGGCCGCGTTGCGGCCTGTTCGCGGGCAAGCCCGCTCCCGCAGGTTTTTCACGATGCTGAACCGTGTGAGAACCCTGTGAGAGCGGGCTTGCCCGCGAGAGGGCCCTTGAATTCCACCGCAGGGAGCCTGCATGAACCCCACCTTCGCCTCCCTAAGCCTCGCCCACCTGCGCACCCTCGACCACCTGTTGCAGCTTAAAAACCTCAGCCACGCGGCCGAGCGCCTGGGTGTCAGCCAATCGGCCCTGAGCCGGCAGCTGGCCCACCTGCGTGAAGCTTTCGATGATCCGTTGCTGGTGCGCCAAGGGCGTGGTTATGTGCTTAGCGAACACGCCGAAGCCTTGGTCGAGCCTTTGCGCCAGGTGCTCGAAGAACTGCACGCGCTGCGCCAGCCCGCCATCTTCGACCCGGCGCGTTGCGAGCGGCGGTTCTGCCTGGCCGCTTCGGACTATGTGGCCGAGCACATGCTGCCGCTGCTGGTGGCGGCGCTGGAGCGCGAAGCGCCAGGTGTGTCGCTGGAGTACCGCACCTGGCAGGCCGGCCAGTACGCCTTGCTGGCCAGCGGAGAAATCGACCTGGCGACCACCTTGTTCGACGAGTCGCCGCCCAACCTGCACGGACGGCTGTTGGGTGAGGACCGCGCGGTATGCCTGATGCGCCAGGATCACCCGCTGGCCGCGCAGGCCGCGCTCAGCCAGGCCGACTACCTGGCGTACAAGCATGTGCGCATTTCGGGCGGTGGCGACAAGGACAGCTTCATCGACCGGCACTTGCGTGCACAAGGCCTGCAGCGGCGGGTCAGCCTGGAAGTGCCGTTTTTCTGCGCCACGGTACAAGTGATTGCCAACAGTCAGGCAGTGGCCACGGTCCCCGAGCATATTGCCCGGCAGTTGTGCCGTTTACATCACCTGGCCTGGCGGCCACTGGGCTTCATTGACCACAGCCAGCGGTACTGGGTCGTGTGGCACCAGCGCCTGCAGGCCTCGGCCGAGCACCGCTGGTTGCGTAACCGGGTATTCGAGTTGTGGCGCCAGTCGCAGTTCGGGGTGCAGGGCGGGCATGCGGGTTCGCCATAGCAGCTATGCGGGAAGCGGGGTTATTCGGCTGGGGATAGGTGCCTAGACTGGGGCATTGTGTTGATTGTGCGGTTTCTTCGCGGCTGTAGGCGCGGGTTTACCCGCGAAAGGGCCAGCACAGGCAATGGATAACCCCCAGGAGAGCTAGCGTGACCCCCGAACAATTCCGCCAGTACGGCCACCAACTGATCGACCTGATTGCCGACTACCGCCAGACCGTGGGCGAACGCCCGGTCATGGCCCAGGTCGAACCTGGCTATCTCAAGGCCGCCTTGCCCGCAACTGCCCCTCAACAAGGCGAACCTTTCGCGGCCATTCTCGACGACGTCAATAACCTGGTCATGCCCGGCCTGTCCCATTGGCAGCACCCGGATTTCTATGGCTATTTCCCTTCCAATGGCACCCTGTCCTCGGTGCTGGGGGACTTCCTCAGTACTGGTCTGGGCGTGCTGGGCCTGTCATGGCAATCCAGCCCGGCCCTGAGCGAACTGGAAGAAACCACCCTCGACTGGCTGCGCCAGTTGCTTGGCCTGTCTGCCCAGTGGAGTGGGGTGATCCAGGACACTGCCTCGACCAGCACCCTGGTGGCGCTGATCAGTGCCCGTGAACGCGCCACTGACTACGCCCTGGTACGTGGTGGCCTGCAGGCCGAGCCCAAGCCTTTGATCGTGTATGTCAGCGCCCACGCCCACAGCTCGGTGGACAAGGCTGCACTGCTGGCAGGTTTTGGCCGCGACAATATCCGCCTGATTCCCACCGACGAACGCTATGCCCTGCGCCCAGAGGCACTGCAGGCGGCGATCGAACAGGACCTGGCTGCCGGCAACCAGCCGTGCGCCGTGGTTGCCACCACCGGCACCACGACGACCACTGCCCTCGACCCGCTGCGCGCGGTGGGCGAAATCGCCCAGGCCAATGGGCTGTGGTTGCACGTTGACTCGGCCATGGCCGGTTCGGCGATGATCCTGCCCGAGTGCCGCTGGATGTGGAACGGCATCGAGCTGGCCGACTCGGTGGTGGTCAACGCGCACAAATGGCTGGGTGTGGCCTTCGATTGCTCGATCTACTACGTGCGCGATCCGCAGCACCTGATCCGGGTGATGAGCACCAATCCCAGCTACCTGCAGTCGGCAGTGGATGGCGAGGTGAAGAACCTGCGCGACTGGGGGATACCGCTGGGCCGTCGGTTCCGTGCGTTGAAGCTGTGGTTCATGTTGCGCAGCGAGGGTGTCGACGCATTGCAGGCGCGGCTGCGGCGTGACCTGGATAATGCCCAGTGGCTGGCGGGGCAGGTCGAGGCGGCGGCGGAGTGGGAAGTGCTGGCGCCAGTACCGCTGCAGACCTTGTGCATTCGCCATCGACCGGCGGGGCTTGAAGGGGAGGCGCTGGATGCGCATACCAAGGGCTGGGCCGAGCGGCTGAATGCATCCGGCGATGCTTATGTGACGCCGGCTACACTGGACGGGCGGTGGATGGTGCGGGTTTCGATCGGTGCGCTGCCGACCGAGCGGGAGGATGTGCAGCGGCTGTGGGCACGTCTGCAGGACGTGATCAAAGGCTGAAGCCTTCGCGGGCAAGCCCGCTCTCACAGCATCGCATCAGGGCTGAAGCCTGTACGGTACCTGTGTGAGCGGGCTTGCCCGCGAAGGGGCTGCAAAGCAGCCCCTGCAATCTATCAGTGGCTCACCGCCTGAAAGCTACCTTTACGGCTGGCTTCATAGGCTGCCTTTTCCATCGGCTTGGCGTCCGGGTTGCCCAGGTCGTCCATCGCCAGGCGGTGGGTTTCCGGGGCAATGTAGGCCGCCAGGGCGCACACGCCGGTGATGAAGAAAGCCAGCCCACCGACTACCAGCGGAATGTTGTCCGAGCCGGGTGGGGCAACCATTGCGAACAGCGCAGGCAGCATGGCGGTCAGCATGGTGCCGATGTTCTGCGCGATGGCCATGGCCGTAACGCGGTAGCGGGTGTGGAACAGCTCTGGGTAGAAGCTTGGGAACACCGCGTTGTAACCCTGGTAGACCATGCCCCACATGACGATCGAGGCGGCGAACGCCATTGGCACGTTCTGGATGCTGATCGCATACAGGTAGACGAAGGCCAGCAGGCCAGAGCCCAGGCAGCCGGCGATCATGGTCGGGCGACGGCCGATCTTGTCCGACAGGTTGCCCACGAACGGGATCACCAGCACCGCGACGATGTTGCCGACCACCGGAATCCACAGGTACACGCTCTTGTCGAAGCCGATGCCATACGCCGGCTGAACCGCGTAGGCCGCACCGAAGATGGTGGCCACGACCGGGATCACGTTCATCAGGGCCATGAACATCACCAGCACCATGTGCTTCCAGCTGTGGCGGAAGGCCTCGCTGATGGGCGACTTGGCAACCTTGTCCTGTTTCTCTTCTTGAACGAACGCCGGGGTTTCGTGCACTTCCTTACGGATGATGAAGCCGGCAATCAGCACGATGGCGCTCATCAGGAACGGAATGCGCCAGCCCCATTCGGTAAAGGCTTCGCTGGGCATGAAGTAAGCCAGTGGCAGGAATACCGCCGCCGCCAGGACCTGGCCCGCTTGCACACCTTGCAGGGTGAAACTGGCGTAGTAGCCTCTTCGGCCAAACGGCGCGTGCTCCATGATCATCGAGCTGGCACCGGAAATTTCCCCGGCCACGGCAAAGCCCTGGATCAGGCGCAACACCACCAGCAAGGCCGGTGCGAGGTAGCCGATGTCGTGGTAGGTGGGTAGCAGGCCGACAGCCATGGTCGACAGGCCCATCAGGAACATGCACAGCAGCAGGACGTTCTTGCGACCGCGGGTATCACCCCAGTGGCCCAGTACGAAGGCGCCGATCGGGCGTGCCAGGTAGCCCACGCCATAGGTGGCCAACGAGGCAATGATGGCCATTTTCGGGTCGGTGTTAGGGAAGAAAATCTGCGGGAAAATCAGCGCAGCGGCCTGGGCGTAGATGAAGAAGTCGTAGTACTCGAGTGCCGAGCCTATCCATCCACTGGCGGTCGCTTTCTTTGCTTGCGAGCTGGAGTGAGCCATCGTTGTCTCCGTTGTTATTGTTGTTTGCGCAGGTTCCGCCAGAGGTTATGCCAAGGCAGGAGGCAACGGTCGGTGTGCCTGCGTCTGTGGTCCATGTTGACCACGGGCCCGCGGTCTAGCAATTCGCTAAAACGGGTTTTGTGCGATAATCGAACGCAAAACTAACCATTCCGTACAAAGAGATTGAAGCGACGACTTTACCTGCGAATAATCGATCGTGCCATAAACTGTGACAGGGGTTGTTTGCCCGAATGGCACCGTATTCCTCCAACAACAAGGAACTCCCGCCATGCAGCGTTCGATCGCTACCGTGTCCTTGAGCGGCACTCTGCCGGAAAAGCTCGAAGCCATCGCCGCCGCCGGTTTTGACGGCGTCGAGATCTTCGAGAACGATCTGCTCTATTACGCTGGCAGCCCGCGCCAGGTGCGCCAGATGTGCGCCGACCTGGGCATTGCCATCACCTTGTTCCAGCCTTTCCGCGACTTTGAAGGCTGCCGCCGTGACCGCCTGCAGAAAAACCTCGACCGCGCCGAACGCAAGTTCGACCTGATGCAGGAGCTGGGTACCGACTTGGTGCTGGTGTGCAGCAACGTCCAGGCCGATGCCCTGGGTGACGAGCAACTGTTGGTCGACGACCTGCGCCTGCTGGGCGAACATGCCGGCAAGCGTGGTCTGCGCATTGGTTACGAAGCGCTGGCCTGGGGCCGCCACGTCAACACTTACCAGCAAGTGTGGAACCTGGTGCGCCAGGCCGACCACCCGGCACTCGGGGTGATCCTCGACAGCTTCCACACCTTGTCGCTCAAAGGTGACCCCAGCGCGATCCGCGACATCCCCGGCGACAAGATTTTCTTCGTGCAAATGGCCGATGCGCCGATCCTGGCCATGGATGTGCTGGAGTGGAGCCGCCACTTTCGCTGCTTCCCAGGGCAGGGCGAAATGGACATGGCCGGTTTCCTGGCGCCGATCCTCGCCACGGGTTACCGTGGCCCGCTGTCGCTGGAAATCTTCAACGATGGCTTCCGCGCCGCACCGACCCGGCAGAATGCCGCCGACGGCTTGCGTTCGCTGCTGTACCTCGAAGAGCAGACCCGCTTGCGCCTGGAGCAGGAAAACACGCCGATCGAACCTGGCGTGCTGTTCTCCCCGCCGCCAGCCAGCGCTTATGACGGCGTGGAGTTCCTGGAGTTCGCGGTCGACGAAGCCGTCGGCGCGCGCCTGGGCAACTGGCTGAAGCGCCTGGGCTTTGCCGAAGCCGGCAAGCACCGCAGCAAAGAAGTGCAACTGCTGCGCCAGGGTGATATCAACATTGTGCTGAACGCTGAACCGTATTCCTTTGGCCACAACTTCTTCGAGGCCCATGGCCCATCGCTGTGCGCCACTGCGCTGCGGGTCAAGGACCAGCAAGCGGCCCTGAAGCGTGCCACCGCCTTCCGTGGCCAGCCGTTCCGCGGCCTGGTCGGCCCCAACGAATGCGAAGTGCCGGCGGTGCGTGCGCCCGATGGCAGCCTGCTGTACCTGGTGGAGCAGGGCACTGCCGGCCACACCCTGTACGACACCGACTTCAGCCTGGACAACAACGCAACCGCTACCGGCGGCCTGCGCCGCATTGACCACATGGCCCTGGCCCTGCCGGCCGAGTCGCTGGACAGCTGGGTGCTGTTCTACAAGAGCTTGTTCGACTTCGCCGCCGACGACGAAGTGGTGTTGCCCGACCCGTATGGCCTGGTCAAGAGCCGCGCCCTGCGCAGCCAGTGCGGCACCTTGCGCCTGCCGCTGAACATCTCGGAAAACCGCAACACCGCCATCGCCCATGCGCTGTCAAGCTACCGTGGTTCGGGCGTGCATCACATCGCTTTCGATTGTGACGACATCTTCCGCGAAGTGGCGCGGGCCAAGCTGGCAGGGGTACCGCTGCTGGAAATCCCGCTGAACTACTACGACGACCTGGCGGCGCGTTTCGATTTCGACGACGAGTTCCTCAGTGAGTTGGCGTACTACAACGTGCTGTATGACCGCGATGCTCAAGGTGGCGAGCTGTTCCACGTCTATACCGAGCCGTTCGAGGAGCGTTTCTTCTTCGAGATCATTCAGCGCAAGGCGGGGTACGCTGGTTACGGCGCTGCCAACGTTGCGGTGCGCCTGGCAGCCATGGCCAAGGCCCGTAGCGGGGCGGCGCGCAAGCCGGTGCTGTAGTCGCCTGCACCGGTCTGTCTTGTGGGAGTGGGGTGAACCCTGCTTCCACAGGATTATTGCGGCCCGATTCAGTGATGCTCAGCCACCATCAACAACGACTGCGGCACCGCGCTCTGCGGATGCTGCGGTTCCTGCAGACTGACCAGCCTCAACCCCGCCATGTCCAGCGCATTCAGCCAGCTGGCCAGGGTGCGGAAATACCAAGGCATCGGTTGCCAATCCCCGGCGAACCCGGCAAAAGACTCCTCTCGCCAGCCATCCTGATAATCCCCGCCGGCCACGCTCCACGGGTGCAGGGTCTGGATCACCAGCGCACCGCCTGGCACCAGCAAAGTACGCATGGCCGACAACAGTTCAATGATGTCCTGGTGCAACAGCGCGAAGTTGGCGCAGATCAGGTCATAGTCCTTGCCAACAGGCACCTTCGCCTCAGCCAACTGCGCATAGCTGGCCAGGTGCACCTCACCCGCGCCCGCAACTCGCGCTGCATCCACCAGGGTGCTGTCGCCGTCGACGCCCACGGCCTCGATACCCCGGTCGGCCAGCGCGCGCAGCAGCCAGCCCTCACCGCAGCCCAGGTCGAGCACCCGTTCGGGCTGGCGGCCAAGGATGGCCAGCAGGATGGCCTGGTCAGTGACCTGGCGACGGCTCTCGATGGCGCTGTTGCGTACGGCGTCGATCCAGACTTGGGCGTTATGGTGCCAACTGTCGAGCAAGGCGTCTTCAGGGTTGCGCATGATCGGCTCCATCAGCGGAAAAGATGAAGGGCGAGCCCGGCAACGGCGCAGCCGATCAACACGTGTATCACCCCGCGCTTGTAGCGGAACAGCGCCACAGCCGCCGCGAGCGCTATCACAGCCGAGGACCAGTGGAACGCGCCATCGAACCCGTTCGGCCACAGCACGTGGTAGCCGAAGAACAGCGCAAGGTTGAGGATTACCCCCACCACCGCCGCAGTGATCCCGGTCAGTGGGGCGGTGAACTTCAGTTCGTTATGGGTCGACTCCACCAGCGGGCCTCCGGCGAGGATGAACAGGAACGAGGGCAGGAAGGTGAACCAGGTCACCAGGCTCGCTGCCACTGCGCCCGCTAGGAACGCCTGGTGGGCGCCGAACATCGGCTGCAGGTAGCCACCGACGAAACCGACGAAGGCCACCACCATGATCAGCGGCCCGGGCGTGGTCTCGCCCAGCGCCAGGCCATCGATCATCTGCGTGGGCGACAGCCAGCCATAGTGGCCGACAGCCCCTTGATAGACATAGGGCAGCACCGCATAGGCACCGCCGAAAGTCAGCAGCGCCGCCTTGGTGAAGAACCAGCCCATTTGCGTCAGTGTGCCGTGCCAGCCAAAGGTCGCCATCAGCAGGCCCATGGGCAGAAGCCAAAGCGCCGCAACCGTCAGCAGCAAGGTCACCAGGCGGCCCCAGCTGAAGCAGGCGTGCGCGGGTATCGGGGTATTGTCGTCTATCAGCGCCGGGCACTGGCGGGCCCTGACTGCGCTGTGGCCCCCACCGGGCGCGAACTGTGCTGGCCGCAGCCGGCCGCCGACATAACCCAGCAGTGCGGCCGCCAGCACGATCAGCGGGAAGGGGACGTCAAGCGCGAAAATGGCCACGAACGAGGCCGCGGCAATCGCCCATAGCCAGGCGTTCTTCAACGCCCGCGTGCCAATGCGGTGGGCGGCATGCACGACGATGGCGGTCACGGCCGGCTTGATCCCTTCGAAAAGCCCGGCGACCACCGGAACTTCGCGCCAGGTCAGGTACACCCACGACAGGCCGATCAGGATGAACAGCGACGGGAGCACGAACAGAGCGCCGGCAATCACCCCGCCCCAGGTGCGGTGCATCAGCCAGCCGATGTAGGTGGCCAGTTGCTGGGCTTCGGGCCCGGGCAGCAACATGCAGTAGTTGAGGGCATGCAGGAAACGCCGCTCACTGATCCAGCGGCGCCGCTCCACCAGCTCCTGGTGCATGATCGCAATCTGCCCGGCCGGGCCGCCGAAACTGACGAAACCCAGCTTCAGCCAGAACAGCAATGCCTGGCCCAGGCCGACAGAGGCGGGTGTTTGCCCGGCAGTTTCTTGCAGGTGTTCAGCCATGCGGTGTGCCCTTGCTTTCAGCCAGTCGCAGCGCGTTGGCGCTTGATTCGGTACATGTGCCCGTCAGCATGGCGCAGTAACATGTCGGCATCGTTGCCGTCTTCGGGAAAGCGGGCCACGCCAATACTGCAGGACGGTGCATCGATGCCGGCAAACTCGGCGTCGAGCGGTTCGGCCATGACCGCGAGAATGTGCTGTACGTGCGTGGCAATGGCCTCCGGCGACGGGCAGTCGGGCAACAGTACGGTGAATTCGTCGCCGCCCATCCGCGCTACCGTGCCAGCCGCCCCTACGCAGCGTTCCAGGCGGCGGGCCAGCGTGCACAGTACCCGGTCACCCACGCTGTGGCCGTGGTTGTCGTTGATCTGCTTGAAGTCATTGATATCGAGGAACAGCAAGGCCAGCCTGCGGTTGTGACGCCGGGCCGCGGCCAGGGCGGTGTCCAGCCGTTCATTGAACATGGCGCGGTTGGCCAGCCGGGTCAGCGGGTCATGATGGGCGAGGAAGCGCAGTTCGTCTTCGGCCTTGCGCTGGGCGGTAACGTCCCGTGCCACGCCGATACGCGCCTGGGCCTCATCAGACCAGCAGGCCGACCACAGAATGTGCACCACGCTGCCGTCCTTGCGAAGGTAACGGTTGCAAAAGTCGTAGTGCGGCTGGCCGTTCATCACCCGCATGATCGAGGCGCGCGTGGCCGCGAGGTCGTCAGGGTGCATGTAGCGGGTGATCGGCGTACCGATCAGTTCGCAGGCCTCGTAGCCCAGCAGTGTCTTGCAGGCATCACTGACGAACACGATCTGGTTGTCCCTGTCGACCACGAATACCGTATCCAGCATCAGGTGGATCAGCCTGGGATACAACGCTTGCAGGTCTACGGGCATGGCTCAGGGTGTCCGCGGCAGGGTGACCGATCATAGCCTGAAGGAATACGTCGCAGCTACGGCAGCCTTCAGGGTTGGTACCACCTTCCTTGAAACCGTGAACGACCGCATCGAAAAGGGCGGTCTGTACAGCGGTGGTTCGGGCCTAGGCAGGGGCAAAATGAACCAGGTAAATGGCATGGCACCTGACAAAACTGCCAGTTGTAGCGAAATCCGTCTGCACATCAAATGAAGCGCGAGTGTTCTGAACAGCCGCTCAAGTATTTGGCTCCCGCAATGTACAAATGGAGAGTGCCATGGATTATTCAACCGAAGAACTGGTCAAGTGGTTAGGTGAAGAATCACGTCTGTTGGGCTGGGACATGGTTTTCTTCTTTGATGGAGGAAAGATTAATGCGCTATTGAAGCAAACATCCATCCGGCGCTTCAATACAGCGGATCGTTTACCGCCCATTTCCGGATTCATCAGCAACGGGCCTGACTATCGTTTTGCCTTGTCCAATTGTAATCTCACTTTGCCTAGGTTGATTTTCGATGTGAACCTTGCCGGTAACAGGGCGCACCTGCTGATGACAATTGCTGAAGCCAATGTGTACTCGCTGATGTACAAGAGTCAACAGTGGCAAGTGCGCCAGTTGGATGTGCTAGGGGGTGTGCAACACGCTGATCTGAGTCTGGACATTGATCTGGAGGCGTCTGGTGGCCACGTGGATGAAACTGACACGATCAGTCTGGATCTCAGTGAAACGGAAAATTTTTCCATGCCGTGCTACACCGGCGAGACGCGCTTGTTGACCGAGTTTTTCAGGCAGAAATTTTCGGCGCTGCCTGATGAACAGCGTCAGTTTCCGATTGGCCATTTGTCAAAGCTCAATGTCGATTTGCATCGCCCCGTCTCGTTTAGCCTGCGTACCCAGGCCAGGGGAAGGGGGCCCACCGATGTGGAGGGTGCAGTCGTGCTGTTTGTCGATATGAAGGATGGAGCGGGAGGGAATTTTCCTGGCGCGGATTACAAGTACGCAATACCCAATGACGGTGACTATTCGGCAACCGTCCTGTTCAACACGGAACGGTTGTTGCTCGCGCAGTTCGTAAGCGCCTTGAGCCGTGTGATCAAGAATGCTGAGTTTGAGTTGCTCCGGCGTGATGGTGATTTACCGAAAGTTGTCTGCAAGGCGGGATATATTACACTGCCGCACCAGTGGGTTGACGAGACGGTAGCGATTCCTGCGTTTGGCACTCATTGGACAGTGACGGGGACTTTTGAGTTTTTGGAAGCCAACATAGACATGGCCGATGCGTTGACCATCAGCAATGTAGATGATCAGTGGAAGATGAGTCTGTCCATGCGTGGCAACCTGACGGTCGGGTTTAGTAATATCGATGACGCCACGGGTGAAATACGAAACAGACTGGTCTTCGAAGACTTTGACCTGGATGACTTCCTGGCGCGTGTGCAAGCAGATTTTCACTATGAAGCAGAGTTGACATACAGCTTTGATCCCGAAGGCGTGACACAACTGGTGTGCGAATCCTATGAATTTTCCGAGCGGGTTGGCTTTCAACCGGTTTTTGGCGACATAAAGCCTCCGCCTGCACGTGATTCTTCCGGCTCCGCGAGCGAGTTTCTCGCGTATTTGGTAAAGCCGGCGATGGGCTTGTTAAGGCAGTCGCTCAGGAAACGTCTTACCAGTTTTGGTACTTCGGGGTTTGTCTCGCTTCAGGATGGTTTGGTGGAAAACCTGAAAACCAATCTGATTTTCGAGTCTCGCACAAGTAAAATAGCGAGCGATGTGCTGAGGTTAAATTTTCAGAGCATTTTTACGGGGACAAAACTCTTGGCCCCGCACGATATAGCTTTTTTCGGCAAGGTAAATCCCGCTGCTGGTTATTTCAACGTCAGTCCGATGGAAACTACCCTGCTCGCAGGTAAAACCACGAAATTCGAGGCCGAGCCTGCCTGGGCGCGGGTACGTTGGTCCGTTGAGGCCGTTTCCGGCATTGCAGAAGGTGTTCCTCTTTCTATCAACGGAGGCTTCTTTACCGCACCCAGTGCCAGCGACATGACAAAGTCATGCGCACACCTGCTGGTAACAGCCACCAATATTTTGATTCCGGCAATTCAAAGCAAGGCCTTGATCACCGTGGTTCGCGAAATGCTGCAAGCCAACCCTGCGGTTGTGGTTGCCCAGGCAGGCAGAAACGTCGATTTCAATGCCTGGACGCTCGGCAATCCTGCGACCTTGCAATGGCGTTATCAGGACGAACCTGTGGGCACGGGGCAGGCAGTGACGGTCACCAGCCCAGCCGACACGGGCACGGTTGCTTATGTCGTCGAAGAAATCCAGGTGACAGACCCTGAAAGCCAACAAACCAGTACCTGTGTACTGATCACCGAGATGGGGCAGTTGACGCCCATGACGCTGAGCGCCACTGTTGACCCGGCTGGTACGAAAGCGGTGTTGGATGTCAGTCAAACCCCGTTCCCGCCGGAGGGCTTCAACTGGGAGGTGCGCTACGGACCCGGTAGCGTTTCGGCAGGAGTTTATACACCGGGTATAGACGAGACAGCCCGCTTCGCATTGATAAGCGCAACCTTCGATAGCGGTGATTACGGTGTTTTCGAAGGGTATGTCCTGCTAGTCCTGCCACTTGCCGAACACCGAAATATCACAAGCGTTCAGGCAGATTGAACGATGGGTAGATGGTATCAACCCCCACTGCGCCAATGAGCGTTGACCAGGCCCTGGCGCCACGCGTAATACTCCGCGCCCACCGGCGCGCTGCTGATCAGCCTTGGGGACCGTTGCCACCGGTCAGGCCTTGCTGGCCTGTTCGCAGTTCAAGGCTGCTCGTGCAGGGACACTGCATGGCTTGAGGTGGCTATCAATTGCTGACTATCAGCTCCGGCCCCAGGTAATCATTGATCTGCTCGATATCATCATCCCCCAGGCTGCCCACCGACGAGGCCAGCCGCAGGCGCGACATCAGGTAGTTGAGCTTGGCCTCGAACAGGTCATGGCGGGCGTCATACAGCAGCTCCTCGGCATTGAGCACATCCGAGTTGGTGCTGGTGCCACCTTCCTTGAAGCCCTTGCGGGTCGAGGTCAGCGAACGTTCGTTGGAGGCCACGGCCTTTTCCAATGCTTGAATGCGCAGGGCGCCACTCTGTACGCCACGGTATTCGCGGGTCGTGTTGGAAATCACCTCCTGGCGAGTGGCGTCCAGCTCATCCAGGGCCTTGGAGCTGTTGGCGCTGGCCTGGCGGGACAGGGCACTGGTGCTGCCACCGCTGTACAGCGGGATGTTCAGCTCCAGCCCGATCGAGCTGTAGTGGTTGCGCTGGTTCAGCTCGGAAATCGACTGGCTGCTGCCCGCGGTGTAGCCCGCCACGAAATCCAAGGTCGGGTAATGCCCGGCGCGGGCGCGGTTGACTTCTTCCTCGGCCAGCGCGTAGCTGTGCCGGCGTGCATGAATCAGCGGGCTGTCAGCCTGGGCCTTGACCAGCCACTCCTGCAGGTTGCCCGGCATCAGCGGCGGGGTGCTGAAGCTCGCCTGCAGGGTGGTCAACGCCTGCGGGGTTTCACCGATGTATTCCTCCAGCTTGCGCCGGGCGTTGACCAGGTTGTCCTGGGCGTCGATCAGATCGGCCTCGGCCAGGTCGCGCCGGGCCACCGACTCGTCGACGTCGGTGATGGTGCCGGCGCCCAGTTCCTTGCGCCGCTTCGCCGATGCCAGCTGTTCCTCGAACGCGTTCAGCTTGGCCTTGGCCAGGGTGATGGTTTCGCTGGCCAGCAGCACGTCGAAGTAAGCGTCGGCCAGGCGCACCGCTGCGTCCTGGCTCTTGGCATCGAACACCGCCACGCTGTAGTCGGCGCGTTGCTGGCCCTGGCGGTACTCGGCCATCTTCTGCTTGTTGAACAGCGGCTGGCGCAGGCGCACGTTGGCGCCCTTGGAGTCATAGTCGAGGTCATTGTCCTGGCCATTCTGGCGCTGGCTGCCATTGACCTGGTTGAAGTAGGCCGAGGCGTTGATCTGCGGCAGCAGGCCGGCCTCGCCGATGGCGCGGTTTTCGCCACCGGCTTGTTTCTCATGCACGGCAGCGCGGTAGATCGGGCCCTGGTACTGCAACAGGTCCCAGGCTTGCTTCAGGTCCATGGCACTGGCCTGTACGGCAACTCCCAGCAGGCACACCATCAGGCATGGGCGTTTCATGTCATTGCTCCTTGAACGCAGCGTCCACACGTTCGAGCATTGGTTTGAGCAGGTAGCTGAGCAGGTTGCGCTCGCCGGTCTTGATGGTGACGGTGGCAGGCATGCCGGGGCGGATGTGGTTGCTGCCCAGCAAGCCCATGCCGGCCGGCGTCACTTCGACCTGGGCCAGGTAGAACGGCTGCTTGCTTTCTTCGTCGAGCAGCCGGTCGGCGGAAATGGTTTTTACCCGGCCGGGAATGTTCGGTGTCTGCGCATGGTTGAAGGCCGGGAAAGCGATGTCCACGGCAAGGCCTGGGACCATCTTGTCGATCGCCTGCACCGGGATCATCGCATCGACCTGCAGCGGTTGGTCGAGCGGCACCACTTCCATGATCTTGGCGCCGGGCTGGATGATGCCGCCGACCGTGGCGATGCTCAGGCCCTGGACCATGCCGTCGATCGGCGAGCGGATCACCGTGTGGGTCACTTCATAGTCCAGTGCGCGCAAGCGGTCGGCCAGGGTGGTGTTTTCCTTGGCGGTATCGGTCAGTTGCGACTCCACCTCTTTCAGGTAGTCGTGCTGGCGCTGCAGGATGCGCAGCTTGATCTCGGTGGCCTGGCTGCGCGCCCGGGCAATGTTATTGAGGTTTTCGGCCTGGCCGGCGGACAGGTCGGCATTGCTGCGTTCCAGCTCCAGCAGGCGGTTGCGGGGTACATAACCTTCGGCGGCCAGTACCCGAGTGCCTTGCAGTTCCTGGTTGAGGAAGCCGATCTGCGAGGCGCGGGCGCCGTACACCTGCTGCAGGCCCTTTAGTTGCACTGCCGAGGCCGTGAGGTTTTCTTCAAGGATGCTCAGTTCACCGGCAAGGCCCGCGCGGCGGGTATCGAGCAGGCGCTGTTGCAGGTCCATGGCGGCCAGCAGGCGTGGGTCATTGGCGTAGTGTTCAAGCAGGGCAGGGTCGAACGTGACGGTATCGCGGCCATCGCGCTCGGCTTCCAGGCGGTTTTCCACGGTCTTGCTGACGATGTACTGGGCGCTGAGTGCGCCTTGTTCGGCCACTGCACGCAGGGCATCGAGGCGCACCACTTCCTGGCCTTTCTTCACCACATCGCCTTCGCGCACCATGATCGCTTCAACGGTGCCACCGCTCAGGTGCTGGACCGCCTTTCGGTTGCTGGTGACCTTGACCGTACCGGTGGCGACCACGCCGGCGTCCAGTGGCGCCAGGCAGGACCACAGCAGGAAGCCGCCGAAGCCGGCAATGACCAGCCATACGCCCCAGCGTACCGGGCGGCCCGCGTCCAGGTCGATCAGGTGGCTGCTCTCGGCGGGGATCAGTTCGGCATGTTGAGTCATCTGCATGGTCGGTTACTCCCGTACTTTGACCGAAGCCAGCGGTGCCGCAGCCGTTGCCGGAATCACCGCGGCCTTGCGCAGCGCGGCGAACACTTCGTCGCGGCTGCCAAGCATGTGCACACCGCCGTCGCGCAGCATCAGTATCTGGTCGACTGCGCACAGCACATTGGGCCGGTGGGAGATCAGCACCACCGTGGCGCCGCGTGCCTTGAGCTCGGCCAGGGCATCGACCAGGGCTTTCTCACCCACGTCATCGAGGTTGGCGTTGGGTTCGTCCAGCACCACCAGGTTGGGCTCGCCATACAGGGCGCGGGCCAGCGCGATGCGTTGCTTCTGGCCGCCAGACAATGGGCTGCCATCGGCGGCCAGGCGGGTGTCGTAACCCTGCGGGAAGCGCAGGATCATGTCGTGTACACCGCTGCTGCGGGCGGCAAGGATTACCTTGTCGCTGTCCACCTCGGCAAAGCGGGCGATGTTTTCGGCGATGGTGCCTTCGAACAGCTCCACGTCCTGCGGCAGGTAGCCCAGCCACGGGCCCAGTTCGGCCTTGTTCCAGGTGAAGATATCGGCGCCGTCCAGGCGCACCTTGCCGGCCTGGGCCGGCCACACACCTACCAGCAGGCGGGCGAGGGTGGACTTGCCCGAGGCCGAAGGGCCGATGACACCCAGGCTGTCACCCGGGGCCAGGCTGAAGCTCACCCCGCGTACGATGCTGGTGCTGCTGCCAGGGGCGCCGGCGATCACGTTCTCCACGGCCAGCATGCCCATTGGCCGCTGCAGCGACATGCTCGGTGGCCGTTGCGGGTAGTCCTGCAGCAGGTCATTGAGCCTGCCCCAGGCCAGGCGGCAGCCCAGCAGTTGCTTCCACGCGGCGATCACCTGTTCCACCGGGCCCAGGGCTCGGCCGGTCAGGATCGAGCAGGCGATCATCATGCCGGGGGTGATCGTGCCCTCGATCGCCAGCAGCGCGCCGGTGCCGAGGATCAGCGATTGCAGGGTGATGCGCACGAAGCGCCCGGTGCTGCTGATCAGCGCCGCGCGGTCGGAGGCCAGGGTCTGCATCTGCAGGATGCGCAAGTGGCCCTGGTACCAGCGCTTGCCGATTGACGGCAGCATGCCCATGGCTTCGATCACTTCGGCGTTGCGCAGGTTGTTGTTGGCGTAGCTGGCCGACGACATGGCTGCCTGGTTGGCTTCGGCCAAGGGTTTTTGCGTGGCCTTTTCAGTGAGGTAGGCCAGGCCGACGAGGATCAGCGAGCCAATCGTGGTGACCAGCCCGAGCCACGGATGGATCAGGTAGCAAACCAGCAGGTAGATCGGTGTCCAGGGGGCGTCGAAGAACGCGAACAGGCCGTTGCCGGTGAGAAACTGCCGAACCTGCGCCAAGTCCTGCAGGGCCTGGGCCGGGTTACCGCCGGCACGGCTCAGGTTGCGTTCGAAGGCAGCGCTGAAGAGGCGCCGGTTCAGGCTCATGTCCAGGCCGTTGCCGACCCTTATCAACACCCGGGTGCGAACCATCTCCAGCGCCGACATCAGCAGGAACAGCCCGACCACCAGCAAGGTGAGCATTCCCAACGTCGTGACGTTGCGGCTGACCAGGGCGCGGTCATACACCTGCAACATATAAATGGCTGGCGTCAACATCATGACGTTTATCACGCCGCTGAAGGCGGCCAGGGCGTAGAAGCTGCGGCGCAAGCGAAACAGCACGTCGGCCAGTTCGGAGCGGGTGCGTGGTGGCTTAGGCATCGGAGGCCTCCCTTTATCACAAAACGGGAAGCCCTTGCGGCGCCCCGTACAACGGCTGTTGTGGCTTCTTGGTCGGCTCGCAGGCGGGTCGCACTGATGGCGATATTGCCCAAACGCTGCGTTGCTCCCACAGACAGCAGCGTAGGTTGCAACGAAACATCCAGTAATATCATTTCGCTCTATAAATACTTTGAACTTTTTATAAGTTGCAGAAAAACAGTGAGTTGCATCGCATTATCATCGCCTAACATTTTTTTTGACGAAATATTGACAAGCTTTTGGCCTACGACTTTAGTCTGAAGTATTCGGGCCCTGTGCGAGCTGGGATCGATGCACGTGCGTTACACCTGTTGCGCACGGTTTACAGGGGCCCTCCGCAACGGGGTGCCTGCTTGCCAAGAAGAGGCCAGAGGTTTCAGCACACGAGTGCTGGGCTACTGAGCCCGGTACACCCAACCAGATTCTGCGCACGTCAACACTGACTGGGCGCGGGAAGGACCCTGTTGCCCTGTGTCATCTCCGGACAGATCGAGGGCAACTGCAATGGCCAATTTCAGCAAGTCGGACCTTGAATTCATCCTCAAACAGATCTTCATCGCTGAGGCACACGCCGATGGCGCCAGCCTGATCGACCTGTTGCCCAACAGCCAGGTACCCTTTGGCCTGCGCACGGTGGATGGCAGCTACAACAACCTGGTCACCGGGCAGAGCGAGTTCGGCGCAGCCGACAACTCGTTCCTGCGCCTGCTCGAAGCGTCTTACCGCGCCAACTATGTCGGCACCGGCAATGTCGTCGATTCGCAACCGCGCACCATCAGCAACCTGATCGTCGACCAGACAGCCAACAACCCGGCCGCCGTCGAGGCCAACGGCGGTGCCGCGCCGGTGATGAGCCCTGGTATCGATGGCGTGTTCGGCACCGCTGACGACAAGCCTGTGTTCTTCATCCCGAACGTGTCGCCAGACGCCGGGCTGACCGCCGGCTTCAACGCCTGGATGACTTTCTTCGGTCAGTTCTTCGACCACGGCCTGGACCTGGTCAGCAAGAGCAGCACCGACATCGTGTTCATCCCGCTGCGCCCGGACGACCCCCTGTTCGTGGCCGGCAGCCCGACCAACTTCATGGTGCTGTCCCGCGCCGTGCGCACCGCTGGCGCCGACGGCGTGGTGGGTACCGCCGACGATAGCCAGCCCAACACCACCTCGCCCTTCGTCGACCAGAGCCAGACCTACAGCTCGCACCCCTCGCACCAGGTGTTCCTGCGCGAATACACGGTCAACGCCGCAGGTGACCCGGTGGCTACCGGGCGCCTGATCACCAACCGTGATCTGGGCGCCGATGGCAAGTTCGGCACCGCCGACGATGGCAACGGCGAAAGCGGTGGCATGGCCACCTGGGCGGTGGTCAAGGCCCAGGCCCGCGACCTGCTGGGTATCAACCTGACCGATGCCGACGTGCATAGCGTGCCGCTGCTGGCCACCGATGCCTACGGCAACTTCCTGCGCGGACCCAACGGCATGCCGCAGGTGGTCATGCGCGTGAACAACGGCGCCGATGGCATTGCTGGCACCGCCGATGACGTCACCCAGCTGGTCGAGGGCGACCGCAATGCACCGATCAGCCTGGCCAATGCCGTGAGCACCGGGCATGGCTTCCTTGACGATATCGCCCACAATGCCGCACCGGTGGTGGTCGGGGGGGCGCTGCAGGCTGACGCCGACACCCTGGTGGGCAACGCACAGCCGGTCGGGCAGGGTGGCAACAACCTGACCTACGACAACGAATTGCTCGACGCGCACTACATCGCCGGTGACGGCCGGGTGAACGAGAACATCGGCCTGACTGCCGTGCACCATGTGTTCCACTCCGAGCATAACCGCCTGGTGCAGCAGACCAAGGACACCCTGCTGGCCGCGGGCGACCTGGCGTTCCTCAATGAGTGGTTGATCGACGACGTCACCGCCATCCCCACCACGCCTGCCGGCATCGCCGCGCTGGTGTGGGATGGCGAGCGGCTGTTCCAGGCTGCCAAGTTCGGCACCGAGATGCAGTACCAGCACCTGGTGTTCGAAGAGTTCGCCCGCACCATCCAGCCGCAGATCGATGAGTTCCTCGCCCCCAACGGCTACGACACCTCGATCAACCCGGCCATCCTCGCCGAGTTCGCCCATGTGGTGTACCGCTTCGGCCACTCGATGCTGACCGAAACCGTCGACCGCTACGACCCGGCGTTCAACCCGGTTTCTGCCGACCCGGCCAACCCCGACCAGCAGTTGGGCCTGATTGCCGCGTTCCTCAACCCGCTGGCGTTCGCCGGTAGCGGGGCCACGGCCGATGAAGCGGCGGGCGCAATCATCCGCGGTGTTACCCGCCAGGTGGGCAACGAGATCGACGAGTTCGTCACCGAAGCCCTGCGCAACAACCTGCTCGGCCTGCCACTTGACCTGCCTGCGCTGAACATCGCCCGCGGTCGTGATACCGGCATCCCCAGCCTGAACGAGGCCCGCCGCGAGTTCTATGCCGCCACCGGCGACAGCCAGCTCAAGCCCTACATCAGCTGGGTCGACTTTGCCGACCACCTCAAGCACCCGGCGTCGCTGATCAACTTCATTGCCGCCTACGGCACCCACAGCAGCATTACCGGGGCCACCACCGAGGCCGCCAAGCGCGCCGCCGCCGTGGCACTGGTACTTGGCGGAGACGGCGCCCCCCTTGACCGCCTCGACTTCCTCAACGGCACCGGTGCCTATGCCAACGTGACGCTGGCCGGCGCGGACGGCATCGCCGGCACGGCCGACGACATTGCCGGGGTGACCGTGACCGGGGTCGACGCCATCGACTTCTGGGTCGGCGGCCTGGCCGAGAAGAAAATGCCGTTTGGCGGCATGCTCGGTTCCAGCTTCAACTTTGTCTTCGAAACCCAGCTGGAAGCGCTGCAGAACGGTGACCGCTTCTACTACCTGTCGCGCACGGCGGGCATGAATTTTGGTACGGAGCTGGAAAACAACTCCTTCGCCAAGCTGATCATGGCCAACTCCGACGTCACCCACCTGTCCAACACCGTGTTCCTCACTCCCACGTTTACCCTGGAAGTGAACCAGGCCAACCAGTTCACCGGGCTGGGTGCCGACGGCAAGGCCGACCCCACTGGCGGCATCGAGATCAACGGGGTTGAAATCGTTCCGTTGGTGATCCGCGATAACCCCGATACTGTCGGGCCAGACGGCAACTTCCTGCATTACACCGGTGAAGACCATGTGGTGCTGGGTGGCACCGCTGGCAACGACATCATCATCTCCAGCGAAGGCGACGATACCCTCTATGGCGATGCCGGTGATGACCTGCTCGAAGGCGGTGCCGGCAACGACGCGGTGCTGGGTGGCGCGGGCGACGACATCATCACCGATTCGTTCGGCGACAACCGCCTGGAAGGCAACGCCGGCAACGACGTGATCGTCGCTGGCAGCATGGGGGTTGCCGGTAACCTGATCCTGGGCGGCGATGGCCAGGACTTCATCATCACCACCGAGGACATCAGCACCACCTTCGGCGGCCAGGGCGACGACTTCATCCTCGGCGCCAAGACCAACCTGCCACCTACCGGTAACGAAGGTGACGACTGGATCGAGAAGGGCACCCAGGACGGCGCACCTGGTGACAACTTCGCACCCTTGCTGGGTGACGAAGTCATTGGTAACGACATCTTCGTCGGGGGCGGCGGCTTTGACGAAATGATCGGTGAGGGCGGCGACGATATCTTCGTCGGCAGCGATGCCCAAGACAAAATGGACGGCATGTCCGGTTTCGACTGGGTCACCAACAAGAATGACCGCGTGGGTGTCACCGTGGACCTCAGCCTGGCCGCCTTGGCTCAGCCCCATGGCAACGCGCCTAACCAGAACGCTGGCGTGTTCAACCCGGTGGGCGCTTCGCCGGCATCGATTCTGGATCGGTTCGCCGAGGTCGAAGGGGTGTCCGGTTCGGCCTACGCCGATGTGCTCAAGGGCGACGACGTCGATGCCGTGACCATTCTCAACCATGGCGGCGCCACCGGCAGTGCGCTGACCAACGTGGCGCTGATACGTGGGCTGCAGCAGTTCCTGGCGGATGCCGGCCTGCCCACCACCGGCTTTGCCACCGGCAACATCATGCTCGGCGGCAATGGCAGTGACCTGATCGAAGGCCGGGGTGGCGATGACCTGATCGATGGCGACAAGTGGCTCAACGTGCGCATCGCCGTGTACGCCCCTGGCGACGTCGACCACACCGGCCCGGAAATCGCCAGCTTCGACAGCATGGCCGACATGATTCCGTTCATGCTTGACCGCACCTACAACCCCGGCCAACTCAAGGCCGTGCGCGAAATCCTGCCCGGGACTTCGACCGGCGGGGCCGCCTTCGACACGGCAATATTCTCTGGGCTACAGAGCGAGTACGTGGTGACCCAGAACACCAAGGGCACCGCCGATGTCGCCGATGACGTCTGGACCGTGACCGACACCGTGGCCGGCCGCGATGGCGTCGATACCCTGTTGCACATCGAGCGCCTGCAGTTTGCCGATAGCCAGCGCGTACTGGTGGAGGGGGTGAACGCACAACCCACCGGCAGCCCGACCCTGCTCGACGGCAACGGCGGTGCGATTACCGTGGGTGATATGCTGACGGTGAGCGTGGCCGCCGTGCTCGACGCCGACAACATCAGTGCAGGCAACCCGACGGGCTCGCTCGCCGACCGGTCGGTGTCTTACTACTGGCAGTTCGAGGCCGACCCGGGCAGCGGTGTGTTCCAGGACATCATCCTGCTGCCGGCCGGTGACCTGGCCTTCCAGAGCGCCGATGGCACTTCGTTCAAGGTGTCGCCAGACCTGGCCGGGCTGAGCCTGCGGGTCAAGGCGATCTATCAGGATGCCCATGGCACCACCGAAGTGCTGTACTCGCAGCCTACCACCGTGGTGCAACCTGGCGCGCCCGTGGTGCCGACAGTGGCCACCCCGGTGGTGGATGCCAGTGACGGCGGTGCCGGCCTGCACATGGTGCGCTCCGACCTGAACTTCATCCTCGCGCAAATCAAGATTGCCGAGGCCGATGCCGCCGGGCAGGACATCCTCTCGCTGATCCCCAACGTCCGCGCAGCCATGGGCCTGCGTGCGGTGGATGGCTCGAACAACAACCTGATGAACCTGAACGGCAACAACAACACCCAATACGGTGCCGCCGACAACGTCTTCCCGCGCGTGACCGACCCGGTATTCAACCCGGCCGAAGGTGCGCCAGCCGGTTTCTTCGGCCCAGGTTCCCCGGCGATCCCGGGGTCGTCGTACCAGCAGACCAGCGGGCCGGTGTTCGATTCGCAGCCACGTACCATCAGCAACCTGATTGTCGACCAGACCTCCAACAACCCGGCAGCCTATGCCACCGCGTATGACCCGGGTGCCGATGGCGTGCTCAACTTCGGCGCCGCAGGCAACGACGACGTGCTCAAGGATGGCGTGCGCATCGTCGCCAGCCCAGGTATGGACGGCCAGTTCGGCACCACCGACGACCATGACGTGTACTTGTTCGAGAACACCGCTGCCGATGCCGGGCTGTCTGCGCCGTTCAACGCGTGGATGACCTTCTTCGGGCAGTTCTTCGACCATGGCCTGGACCTGGTCACCAAGGGCGGCTCCGGTACCATCTACATCCCGCTGCAACCGGATGACCCGCTGTACGTGGAGGGTGGCTTCACCAACTTCATGGTGGTAACCCGTGCCACCAACCTGCCTGGGCCGGACGGCATCCTTGGCAACGCCGACGACATCCGCGAACACACCAACACCACCACGCCGTTCGTCGACCAGAACCAGACCTACAGCTCGCATCCCTCGCACCAGGTGTTCCTGCGCGCCTATGTCATGACTGACGACGGCCCGGTCGCCACGGGCCGATTGATCACCAATCGCGACCTGGGCGCTGATGGCAGGTTCGGCACGGCCGACGACACCGAAATTGGCGGCATGGCCACCTGGAAGGTGGTCAAGGCCCAGGCCCGCGACCTGCTCGGCATCAACCTGACCGATGCCGACGTCGACAACGTGCCGCTGCTGGCCACCGACGCCTACGGCAACTTCATCAAAGGCCCCAACGGCTACCCGATGGTGGTGATGAAAGGCCTGGACGGTATTGCCGGCACCGCTGATGACCAGGAGGTCGAAGGCAACCCGCTGGCGCCGCTCGACCTGACCAACGCCGTGCGTACCGGGCACCAGTTCCTTGCCGACATCGCCCACAATGCCGTGCCGGTGTTCAGTGGCGGCGTGCTGGCGCCGGATGCCGACAACGTGGCCGGCAATGCCGTGCCGGTCAACCCGCAGACCGGTGCCAACCTGGCCTACGACAACGAACTGCTGGACGCGCACTACATCGCCGGTGACGGCCGGGTCAACGAGAACATCGGCCTGACCGCCGTGCATGCGATCTTCCACTCCGAGCACAACCGGCTGGTGGCGCAGACCATGGACACCGTGCTCGACTCGGGTGACCTGGCCTTCCTCAACGAATGGCTGCTCAACCCGGTCAGCGCCTTGCCAGTCACCCCGGCCGAGATCGGTGCCCTGGTGTGGAATGGCGAGCGGCTGTTCCAGGCGGCCAAGTTCGGCACCGAAATGCAGTACCAGCACCTGGTGTTCGAGGAGTTCGCCCGCACCGTGCAACCTCGGGTCGACCTGTTCTTTGCCCCGACCCAGGTGTACGACGTCGACCTCGATGCCTCGATCGTGGCCGAGTTCGCCCACACCGTGTACCGCTTCGGCCACTCGATGCTGACCGAGACTGTCGACCGCTTCGACATCGACTTCAACGTCATCCAGGACCCGGCCAGCGCCAACCCCGACCAGCAACTGGGGCTGATAGCGGCCTTCCTCAACCCGCTGGCTTATGCCGCCAGTGGCGTTACCCCCGAGGACGCCACCAGCGCCATCGTGCGCGGGGTCACCCGCCAGGCCGGTAACGAGATCGACGAGTTCGTCACCGAGGCGCTGCGCAACAACCTGCTCGGCCTGCCACTGGACCTGCCAGCGATCAACATCGCCCGTGGCCGCGACGTCGGTATACCTTCGCTGAACGCTGTGCGCCGCGAAATCTACGGGCAAACCGGCGATACCCAGCTCAAGCCGTACACCAGCTGGGTCGACCTGGTGCAACACCTGAAGCACCCAGAGTCGCTGATCAACTTCATCGCGGCCTACGGCACCCACAGCACCATCACCAATGCCACCACCCTGCTGGAAAAACGCGCCGCGGCCATGGCCCTGGTGTTCGGCGGCGATGGCGCACCCGCCGACCGCATGGACTTCCTCAACAGCAGCGGCGCCTGGGCCAACGTAACCTTGCCCGGCAAGGACGGTGTACTGGGTACTGCCGATGACCTCAAGGCAGTCACCGTGACTGGTGTCGATGCCATCGACCTGTGGATCGGCGGCCTGGCGGAAGCAAAAGCGCCATTTGGCGGCATGCTCGGCAGCACCTTCAACTTCGTGTTCGAGAACCAGATGGAGAAACTGCAGGACGGCGACCGCTTCTACTATTTGGAGCGCACCGCGGGCCTGTCGATGAATGCCGAGCTGGAAAGCAACTCGTTCGCCAAGCTGATCATGGCCAACAGCTCAGCCACCCACCTGCCAGGCCTGGTGTTCTCCGACCCTGGCTTCTACCTGGAACTGGACCAGACCAAGCAGTACAACGAGGGCCTTGGCAGCGCCGACCCACTGGGCGAAAACGGCGAGCAGGTGGTGTTCCGCGACAGCCCGCTGACGGCTGGCCCGGACACCCACTACATCCGCTATGCCGGTGCCGAGCACATCGTGCTGGGCGGCACCAACGGGGACGATATTCTGGTCTCCAGCGAAGGCGACGACACGGTCTGGGGTGATGCCGGCAACGACCGCATCGAGGGGGGTGACGGCAACGACCAGCTGCGCGGTGGGGCCGGCGACGACATCATCAGCGACATGGGCGGTGACGACAACATCCAGGGCGGTGACGGCAACGATGTGTTGCACGGCGGTAATGGCATCAACCTGATCATCGGCGGTTTCGGCAATGACTTCATCGTCACCGGTGAGGACGCCTCCGAAGCCATAGGCGGCCAAGGCAATGACTTCATCCTCGGCAGCAAGGCCAACGAGCAGGACATGGGCAACGAAGGTGACGACTGGATCGAGAAGGGCACCTCGGACGGCGCGCCTGGCGACAACTTCGACCCGCTCGGCAACGACCCGGTCATCGGCAACGACGTATTTGTTGGCGGCAACGAGAACGACAAGTTCAACGGTGAAGGCGGCGACGACATCATGGTCGGCAGCCTGGGGTTTGGCGACCGTTACATTGGTGGCTCGGGCTACGACTGGGCAACCTTCAAGGACTTGGCCCAGGGCGTGTCCATCGACATGAGCGACCGCTTCTTCGATGTGCCACCGGTACCGGGTTCGGGCGCTTCGACGCTGGTGCGGTTCGACATCATGGAAGGCCTGTCGGGGTCGGCGCATGGCGACTTCCTGCGCGGCGACAGCGAAGACGCCACCTCGCTGCCTACTGCAGGTGCTACCGGCAGCGTGCTGACCAACATCAGCCTGATCGACGGCCTGGCCGGCCTGCTGGCGGCCGGGGCGACCTTCTATGACGGCGGCAACATCATCCTCGGCGGCAGCGGCAGCGACTTGCTCGAAGGCCGGGGTGGCGACGATATCCTCGACGGCGACAAGTGGCTGAACGTGCGCATCAGCGTACGCGCCAACCCTGATGGCACCGGCCCGGAAATCGCCAGTTTCAACAGCATGGAGCCGATGCTGCCGTTCATGCTCAATGGCACCTACAACCCTGGCCAGTTGGTGATCGTGCGGGAGATCCTCAGCGGTACCGACCACTTCGACACGGCGGTGTTCTCAGGGGTGTCCACCGACTACAGCGTGGTGGTCGATGGCAACTCGGTGACCGTTACCGACCTGGTGGCCGGTCGTGACGGCGTCGACCACCTGACCGGCATCGAGCGCCTGCAGTTCTCTGACAGATCGCAGGCCTCTGGCGTCGGTACGGCAGTCAACGCCGGCCCCACCGGCAACCTGGCGATTCTCGATGCTACCACCGGCCTGCGCGACGATACGCCAGTCAGTGGCCAGCTACTGAGGGTCAGCAACCTCGCCGTGCATGACGCGGACAATGTCAGTGCAAGCAATGCGACCGGTGCGGTGAACGGCCCCGTGGCCTACTACTGGCAAGTCGAGGCGCTGCCGGGTTCCGGGGTTTATGAAGACATCACGGTAGTGGCCGCTGGTGAAGCGACACGGGCCACCGGTACGACCTACCGCGTCACGGACGATGTCGCCGGCCTGAACATCCGCGTGCGTGCGGTGTACCAGGATGCCAAGGGCACGCTGGAAATCGTCGATTCGACGCCGAACAGCGCGCCGAGCGCCGGGCCGACCGTGACCGGGCTGCTGGTGCAGAACCAGACGCTCACCGCCAACCCGGCCACCATCGTCGATGCCGACGGCCTGAGCAACCCTCAGTTCAGCTTCCAGTGGCAGTCCAACCGGGGTGTCGGTTGGGTCAACATCGCTGGCGCCATCAGCAGCACGTTCGTCCTGACCCAGGCGCAAGTGGGGCAGAACATGCGCGTGGTGGTCAGCTACGTGGATGACTTTGGCGTGCAGGAAAGCGTCGCCTCCGACATCCTCGACCCGGTGGCCAACGTCAACGATGCGCCGACCGGTGCGTTGCTGATCAGTGACACCACACCCGACCAGGGCCAGACGCTGACCGCACTCACCGGCGCAATTGCCGACATCGACGGCCTGGGGGCCTTCAGCTTCCAGTGGCAGCAAGGTACCGGCGGCACCTTCGCCGATATCGCCGGGGCTACGGCGGCCACCTTCACCCCTGGCTTCGCCCAGGGTAACCAGCAGCTGCGGGTGATCGTGCGCTACACCGACGGCTTCGGCACCCTGGAGTCGCTGACCTCGGCGGCGACCGCCGCAGTTACCGTGCCACCGGGTGTAGTACTGGTTGGCACCAATGCGGCCAACACTTTGACCGGTACAACAGGCAACGACGTGATTTCGGGCCTGGGCGGCAACGACACGCTCAACGGCCTGGGCGGCAGCGACCAGCTGTTCGGTGGCATTGGCAACGACATCCTCAATGGCGGTGACGACCCCGACTTCCTCAATGGCGAGGATGGCAACGACACCCTCAACGGCGGGCTTGGCGCAGATGCCATGAACGGCGGTGCCGGCAACGATACCTTCCTGGTCGACAATGCCGGGGATACCGTCACCGAGGCACTCAATGGTGGCACGGACCAGGTGCAGACCAGCCTGGCCAGCTACACCCTGGGCGCCAACGTCGAGAACCTGACCTATACCGGCAGCAGCGCCTTTACCGGTACCGGTAACGCGCTGGCCAACACCCTCACGGGGGGGGCCGGCAACGACCTGCTCAACGGCGGTGCGGGTGCCGACCGTTTGGTGGGTGGCGTGGGCAACGACACCTATGTGGTGGATGACGCCGGGGATGTAGTGGTCGAGGCGACGGGGGCCGGTACGGACCTTGTACGTACCACGCTGGCCAGCCACACCATGGCCGCCAACGTCGAGAACCTGGCGTATACCGGGTTGGGCAACTTCACCGGCACTGGTAACGGGCTGGCCAACATCATCGACGGTGGGGCAGGTAATGACACGCTCAGCGGCGACGGCGGTAACGATGTGCTCAACGGCAATGCCGGCAACGACATCCTCAACGGCGACGTCGGGAACGACCAGCTGTTCGGCGGCCTGGGTGACGACCAACTGCGCGGTGGAGGGGGGGACGACAGCCTCGATGCCGGTGGCGGCAACGACACGTTGCTGGGGGAGGCCGGTAACGACAACCTGAACGGGGGCGCTGGCGATGACAGCCTGGATGGCGGCAACGGCAATGACACCCTGCAGGGCGGCGATGGTAACGACACATTGTTCGGCGACGTGGGTACCGACACCCTGATCGGGGGGGCCGGCAACGACTTCCTCAACGGTGCGGCAGGTAACGATACGGTGGTGGGTGGGGCCGGTAACGACACCCTGATAGCCACCGATGGCAACGATGTGTTCCAGTTCGCTGCAGGCTTTGGCAACGACCTGATCATCAATTTCGATGCCATTGCGGCGGGTGGCCAGGACCGGCTGGATATCACCGCCCTCAACATCACCGCAGCCACCTTTGGTGCCAGTGTGACCATCGCCGATGTTGGTGCGGACACCTTGGTAAGCATCGGTGCTGCCGACTCCATACGTTTGGTGGGGGTGGCAGATGCAACCACGGTGACCGCCGCAGACTTCATCCTGGCCGGTTGAGGGGGCGCTGGGGTTAGCTGTTACGGGTACAGCAGGGGGCTGCGCAACAGCCCCCTTTTCCCGCGCAAGGGGTCGCCGAATGTTGTCCCGGGCTTGTCCCGCGACCACGGCAGTTGCTTCGCGTTATACTCCGCGCCTTTTGCCCGTGCCGGAATCCGCTCATGCGCCAGGTTTTGCTCATCGTCGATGTTCAGTCCACCTTCAGCCCGCCCGAGTGGCTGGTCGATGGTTTGCGGCGGTTGTCAGCGAACATTCCCACCATAGCCTCGGTCGAGTTGCACGATGAACAGGTCACGCCGTTCGAGCGCCAACTCGGCTGGCACCCGGCGGCCGAGGACGAGAGCCTGGTCGAGGCCGACCAGGTGTTCGTCAAGCATGGCTATGGGCAAAGTGCCGAAGCTATCGACTACATCCGGCAACTGGGTGTAGAGCGGGTGCTGGTGTGTGGGTTGCAGACCGAAACCTGCGTGCTGGCCGCCGGCTTTGCCCTGTTCGATGCAGGGCTGATGCCCACGCTGGTGACAGACATGACAATAGGGTCGTCGCTGGACCGCTCGGGCAAGCTGGGGACTGACCTGTGGAAGCACCACTTCCGCCAGGTCACCACCTCGGCCGAGGTGCTGGCTGAACTGGCCGGACGCGAGTAGTGCATGCGCTGGCGGGTCATCTTCGTTCAGGCAGAGGTGGCGCGTTCAGCTGTATCGGCTCCACGCGCCTGATGCTGCTTGCGCCTGCGGGTAAACAGCAGACGCAACAGGGTGTTCCAGCAATAGCTCACCAGTACCCCTCCAGCGAGTGCCAGGGCTATCTCGAACAGCGGGTGCCTGAAAACATGCTCCGCTACCGACTCGAACTGGAAATGCGTCAGGTAGATATACAAGGTTGACGAAGCGATCACCGCACCTGCCCGTGCAACCAGGGCGGGTACCGGCACCGAGCGGAACCAGACAAGTGCCAGCATCGCTGGCAGGGCGATGTCGACATAGTGTGTAAACGCTTGCCAGCCAACACCGGCAAGCGCCATCAGGTCCAACTCGCCAACCACCAGCACGGCCACTGCACTGGCCACCCATTTGCGTGAGGTCGTGTCGGCATGGTGCACGGCCATGCCCAGTACCATCACCGCCAGGAAGTGCTGGGGCACCCGGTTGAGCAGGGCGCTGGCGTCGAATACGAACTGGTTGAGGAGCACATCCAGCGCCACCAGTGCACAAGCAGCGATGATCAGCCAGCGAAACGGGTCGGCAATCAGCACCTGGCGCACGCGCCTGATCGACAGCACCAGGCCAATGATCACGATCATCTGCACCAACACTTCGATGTACCAATAGTTGAACAGGCTGACCTCGCTGGCGGGGAACCAGTTGGAAACCAGCAGCAGCGATTGCCAGTGCAGCCGGGCGAATACCAGCTGGATCAATGCGCTGTACAACAGTGTTGGCACCACGATGGCTGCCAGTGGCCTGAGCAGCGTGCGTGCATCGCCACGCGCTTCGATGGCCTTGAGCTGAAAGCGCGCCAGGGCGATGCCGGAGACCAGGTACAGCACCGAGGTTTCGCCGAGTATCGGCCAGTGGTCGAAATCACCCAGGTGGCCGACCACAATCAGGATGATGGCGAGCATGCGGATGAACACCGGCATTTCCATTACCCGCCACGCGCCTTTGGGCGGCGCACTCAGCTCGGCCAGCTGGCACACCGGCAGGGTTTCCCAACGTTCAGGCAGGTGACCGATAAGCGCCTCCAGCACACGCGAGGCCTGTACGAACGACAGCGAGTCGCCGCCCAGTTCGACAAAGCTCAACCTGGCGTCCAGGCGCGGTACCTGGAGGATGCGGGCCCAGGCTGTACTCAGCTTTTCGGCCAAGGGTGACAACGGTGGGTTGATACTGTCGTCAAATGCCGCAGGCAGCGCGCGTTTGTCGACCTTGCCGTTGGGGGTGAGCGGCAGGGCATCAAGGAACACGAACAGCGCCGGAACCATGTAGTCAGGCAGCTGGCCGCTGAGGGCCTGGCGCAGTTCGTCAGCACGGATGGCCTGCTGCGCGACGCAATAGGCCACCAGACGGGTCGATGCACTGTCGTGGTTGGCCAGGACCACGCATTGCCCTATGTGCGGGTGACGGCAGATGGCGTTCTCGATTTCCGCCAGCTCGATGCGATGCCCCCGGATTTTCACCTGGCTGTCAGCGCGCCCCAGAAAACGGGCGCTGCCATCGGCCAGATAGGTGCCCAGGTCACCCGTGCGGTAACAGCGGTCGGCCGCGTCAGCGGTGAACGGGTTGGCGATGAATTTGGCTTCGGTCAGCCCCGGGTCGTCCCAGTATCCCCGCGACAGGTAGGGGCTGCGGATCAGGATTTCGCCTGTCTCGCCCTCGTTGACCAGCTGGTTGGCCGGGTTGACCACCAGCAACTGTGCATCGGCAATGCCTTTTCCCAAGGGCACCCGGGCATTGTCCATTTCCGGGTCGAGGGTGTGGAAAGCCATGGCCTGAGGGGTTTCGGTGGTGCCGTAGAAATTCACATTGACGGCATTCGGTGCGATGGCGCGGACCTGCTGGTACTGCGTCGGGCTGAGTGCATCGCCACCCCAGAACAGGTAGCGCAGGTGGTCGAGAACCTGGCCGTTCAGGTGTACGCCAGTTTCGATCAGCTTGCCCAGCGGCGGGGTGAGGTGGATCACGCTCACACCGTGCTGGTGAAGCCAGCCGGCCAGCCGTGAGGGATCGGTCAGGGTCGACTGGGCCGGGCAGGCAATGGTCGCGCCCAGCGACAGTGGTGTGAACACGTCGCGGTATACCGGGTCGTGGCCCAGGCCAGAAAGCAGCGAGAAGGTGTCGGCCTGGGTAAAACCGTGCTGGCGCACATGCCAGTCGATGAAGTGCACCAGCGGTGCGTGGTGGGTAACGATGCCCTTGGGCTCACCGGTGCTGCCCGAGGTGAAGGTGATGTAGGCCGGCTGCTCAGGGCTGACAGCGGGCAGCGCGACAGGTTGGCCAGGGAAGGCCTGCAGCGCCTCAGCGGGGGCTTCAGGCACCGTGACGACCATGGGCTGGCCGACGTCGACGGTGGCCTCGGCGCAGCGCAGTATCACCGCAGGCTTCAGGGTGCTGACGATTTGCTCGATACGCGCGGCCGGGTAAGCGGCGTCAGCCACGGTGAAGGCCAGGCCGGCACGCAGGCAGCCGAGCATGGCGTATACCAGGGCGGCGCTGCGATGGGTGACGATGACCACACGATCGGTGCCGCTGGCGGCGTTTTTAACCAGAAACGCGGCAATGCCCGCGCTGATCTGCTCCAGTTGGGAGTAGCTGCAGGTTGTGTGCTGGCCAATGATGGCAATGGCCGCCGGGCAGCGGCTGGCCTGTTTGATGAACGCGTGGTGGATGGGCTGTTCGGCACGGTACGCCAGGCACAGCGTCGGGTTCGGGCGCAGGTCCGGCATGATGATCGAGTGCTCCGCAGGAACGTTGGGCTGGCTGGTAGCACAACGCTAGTGCAGGCTGGCTGATGGCGCCAATGCATGATCGCTGCTTGCGATGGCCGGGAGCTCCAGCGCAGCAAGCCAGCCCCCACAAAACACTGCTAAACCGACGGGTTAGCGGTTGTTCCAGGGGAGCCGCCTTGCGCTGCGACATGGGTTGTCACAGGCCTGGTTTTCAGGCCACATCCACGAGCACGATCTCGCTGTCCTCGATGGCGGTCACCCGCAGCACCGCTTCCTGCTCGATCGCCACGCCATCGCGCGCCTTGGCCCGCAATCCGTTGATCTCCACCAGCCCCTTGGCCGGCACCAGGTAACCCCGGCGTTCGGCATCGAAGCGGTACTCGGCGGTTTCACCGGCCCGCAGGGTGGCAGCCACCAGACGGGCATCGGTACGGATCTGCAGGCTGTCCTCGTCACCCGCGCGGCCGCTGGCCAAGGTCACGAAGCCCTCACCGCGCTCGCCTTTGGGGAACGGCCGGCTACCCCACTGCGGTGCTTCACCGGTGCGCTCCGGCACGATCCAGATCTGGAAAATACGTGTATCGATATCTTCCAGGTTGTACTCGCTGTGCACGATGCCGGTACCGGCGCTCATGACCTGAACATCACCGGCTTCGGTACGGCCCTTGTTGCCCAGGCTGTCCTGGTGGCTGATCGCGCCTTCACGCACATAAGTGATGATTTCCATGTCGCGGTGCGGGTGCGGCGGGAAGCCGCTGCCGGCTGCGATCAGGTCGTCGTTCCAAACCCGCAGGTTACCCCAGTGCATGCGTGCCGGGTCGTAGTACTCGGCAAACGAGAAATGGTGGTGGGCATCGAGCCAGCCATGGTTGGCGTGGCCGAGGCTTTCGAAGGGTCGCAGTTGCAGCATGGTCGTGCTCCTCAAATCAGTGGAATGACGCCATGATGCGCTATCGAAACATCGAAAATAAGCGTAAATATCGGCTTAAAACAATCTATTTTATAGATGTTTTTGCTGCGACGTTTTATTCGCTTCATCGCCTAATCCACTGATCTGCAAGCATTCGCTGGCGATTTTTTGTCGATGCGGCGAACATGCCTGCTGTTTTGAATTTCAACGGAGTGACCGTGGCCCACGAGCAACCCCTGGCCCCCGCCGACCTTACCCCTCCTGCCCAGTTGCCCTGGTTTCGCCGCCTGGCCGCCCGCCTGCTGGGGCGTGGCCTGACCCGCCTGCAAGCCCAGCACCGCGACTCATGGTTCCTCGGCCACGCCACAGGCCAGCGTACTGGCCATGCCGATGGTGTGCGTGAGGGGTTCGAGCGTGGTCGGGTGGAGGGCTATGAAGCGGGGCGCCAGGTGCTGGTGATCCGCGATACGCGCCCCGACAGCGCCGCCGTGCCAGGCCAGGATGACAACTTGTTCGACGACTGGCGCCTGCCGTTGACGGCCGAGTTGAAGAAGCGCTTCAAGGCCGATGTCGCCCAGCGCCTGCCCGCCGAAGCCCAGCCCAGCGCCGCGCAATGGAAGCTGATCTTCAGTGACACCCCGTCTACCTGCGTGGTGGCAGGCGCCGGGGCAGGCAAGTCCACGTCGCTGGTGCTGCGCATCCTGCTGCTGCGTCATTACCTGGGTTACGAGCTGGATGCGATGACCGTGGTCACCTTCACCCGCGAATCGCGCAAGGACTTCATCAAGCGCCTGCTGCAGGTGTTCGCCCTGTGGCAGATCAACCTGCAGCCTGCGCAGGCCCGCGAGCTGGTGCGCACGTTCCATTCGCGCATCCTGCCGCTGGTGCGCAGCCTGCCGGGCTTCGGCCAGGTGCGTGCATTTGAAACACTGGGCCACGAGATGCCTGCGGGGCGTGAGGCCGAGGCCGACAGCAACCCGTTCGACCTGCGCCTGAACGATGCCCAGCGCCAGCAGCTGAACCAGTGCTACAGCAGCTTGCTGGGCGAGAGCCCGCGTTTTGCCGAGCTGGTCGGCCAGTTGCGCAGCGAAGCCTTGCAACTGAAGCCGCTGGACCCGAACAACCCTGATGTGCAGAAGCGCGCACAGGTGACCCAATTGGCCGCCCAGCGCGACGAAGAACTGTGCGACGTGATCGAGGACCTGTGGTTTGCCGCCGGCGTCTGGCCGATCAAGGGCATCGAGCCCTGCCGTGAAACGGTCGATATCCGTGGCAGCCGCTTCCATGTGCATGGCCGCCTGGAAGGCCAGGGGCCTTTGGTGGTGCTGGGCTTCGACCCTGCACAAAGCGCGCAATACCAGCGCCCCGGCGCCAAGCTGACCGTGCGTGCCGAGTGGGCGGTCAAGCGCACACTGTTGCAGGCGTTCTGCGACAGGCCGCTGATCTGGCTCGACAACTACGCCATGGCCAGGCGCCTGGCGGCATCGTTGGCGGGCGATGCCGTGGCCGGTCCTGGCTTCGAGTACAAGGTTAAAGGCGAACTGGCCCCGGCGCCGCTGCTGGATGCGTTCGTCAGTGCGGCCAATTTCATCGAAAACCTGGGGTTGGAGGTGAACAAAGCAGTGGCGGCGATGAGCTTCCCGTCCGGCGATAGCGATGCACTGTTCTTCGAGGCCCTGGCGCTGTACTGGAAGGCCCTGGAAGCGCACCTGCTGGACCAGTCGCCGCCGGTGATGAGCTACAACCGCATGTTCGCCCTGTTTGGCGAGAACAACCCGGAAAACCTGCACCTGCTGCCCGATCCGTTGCTGCGGCCGCTGGCGCACCTGATGATCGACGAGTTCCAGGACGTGTCGCCGCAGATCGTCAGCTGGTTGCGTGCCAGCCTCGCCGAAATACGGCGCCGCGGCCCGGCCATGCACACCGGGCGCCATGCCCAGCATTCGTCGTTGCTGTGCGTGGGTGACGACTGGCAATCGATCTACGGCTGGCGTGGCAGTTCGCCCAAGTATTTCATGGAGTTCACCAAGGCGTTCCCGTCGCCGGCCAACACGCGGGTGATGCTGGTCGACAACTACCGCTGCCAGCAACAGGTGATCGATGCGGCCGAGCACCTGATCAAGGGCACCCCGGCGATTGCCGGCAAGAAAGCCCGCGCCAGTGGCCCGGCGGCCGAGTTGCCCGGCTCGCCGGTCAAGGTGTTCGACCGTGACGAGGCTGCGTTGGGCGAAACGCTTGTCGAGCACTACCAGCGGGGTGAGACGGTCATGATGCTGTACCGCAAGGGCAGTGACCGGGCGTTGATGAGCGAGCACCTGCAAAGCGTGCTGCACGCCGAGGCGGCGCTACCGGCCGAACAGCGCCGGCTGCGTCAGCTGACCTATCACAGTGCCAAGGGTTTGCAGGCCGATGCGGTGTTCATGCTGGGTGACTGCCAGTACCTGACCAGCTCACCCTACAAGAACCAGGTATACCGCCAGGCTGGGCTGGGCAAGGCAGGTGATGCCCAACCGTTCGATACGGCACAGAAGGAAGAAGTGCAGCGCTTGGCCTACGTGGCGGTGACCCGTGCAGTACAACACTGCTATTGGCACGTAGAGGCCGCCAATGGTGACGCCGCAGCGGCCCCACGGGCGTCCAGCCAGGTGGACGGCAAGCAGGCCTTCTTCGAAGACCTGCGCGGGCAGTGAGTGGGGTCAGCGGCCGATTGTTTGCGTCTGGCGGGTGAGGCTGGTCAGCAGACCGGTTTCAACCTGCTGCTGCTCGGCAGTCAGCGCGTCAACGCCCTGGCGATACTGCTGCTCGTTGAGCACCACGCGACGCAGCCTGCCGTCAGCATCCACCGGGCTTTCAGGCATGACCCTGGCCAAGGCTCGTCGCACCGAGCTGTCCAGGGATGTCACCGGCTCGGCGGTTTCATCCAGGCAGTAATAGAGGTAATCAAGGCCTGGCCGCCAGAAGTCGGTGATCAGGCTGAACTGGGCTGCATGCTCTCGTTTCAAGTACTCGACCCAGCCCGGCTGCTGGGTCAACCATTGCTCCCGAGCGGTGGCATCCCTGTCCAGGGAAAGGACCTCAGCTTTCACCATTTCGATGATTGTGTCGTTGATTCTGGCCGTATTGCGGTACAGCATGCCTCGGCTCGGCTCAGGGTAGTCCAGCGCACTGGCCAACGACTGGCGCAGGGCCAAACGTACCTCCACATCGTCCACCAGCCCCGTTTGAAGTTCGCTGTCTGGAAAGGCTGAGGGGTCGTCCAGCTCATCGTAGGGGGGGAGGTTTTCATCGAAGGCCCCGTCGAGCAGCGCCTGTTTGCGCAAGGACCTTCTCCAGCTGATACGATCGGCCAGTTGATTGACCTGACTGCGTCGATACAACTTGCCATACAGGCTCAGTAGATCAGCCGGCCGACTGCCGGCGACGGCTGCAGCTTCGTGGGCCAGCACTTCTATCTCCAAGGCACTGAACGCGTCGGCACCCGCGTCGCCACAGGTTGGCGGGAAGTCGTCGGCCACGGTGGCGAGGCGCTCACGCAGCACGGTGTCGTGGGCAGCTTCATCCAGCAGCTTCCAGACGCGTGCTCTCAGGGCCTCGCCATCACGCTGCGCTTCTGCCGACTGGGCAAGACGTTCGAGTACGCCCAGCAGCGCTGCGTTTTCACCTTGGTCGAACAGCTCGCTCCACAGCTGCTCCTCGGCATTGCTCGCCTCGCCACGGAAAACGCCTTGCCACAGTGGCACGTCTTCTGCGTGTTCGAAGACGTTGACGCCGCTGCTGCCCAGGCGTGCACGTGTCTGGGCTTCCAGGGTGTTGTAGTTGAACAGCCAACGGCGCTCCGGCAAGTGCGCGGCGACATCGCGGGCAAAAGGGGTACGCAGCACACCAGGCAAGTCTGGCAGGGTACGAATGCGGTTGGACGACAGGTTCAGATAGCGCAGTTGGTACTGGGGCTGGCTCATCAGGACGGTCAGGCTGTCGGGCCACTGCTGCAGTTCGCAACGCTCAAGCTCCAGGTGGACAAGACGGGCCATGAAGCGCAGGTCGGGTGCCAGTCGCAGTGGGTTGCCTGACAAGTGCAGTAGTACGGGGTGGATCATGTCCTGAAACTGGGCAGCAAGGCTTTCGTCGAGGGTGATTTGATTATGGGCCAGGCCGAGGGCATCCAGGGGTAAGCGCGTCAGGAAGCCCAAACTGGTGGTGTCGAGTTGCAGCCGGTTGCGGCTGAGCCACAGGAGTCGCAAGCCGGGCATTGCCCCGATGGCCTGTTGGGCGGTGGGTGAAAGGGTGGTCAGGCCATTGTCGGTCAGGCCCAGCTCGCGTAGCCGCGGTGCCGACCTGAGCGCCTCGAACAATGTCTCGGCATCGATGTCCGGGTTGCCGACGATTTCCAGGGTTTCCAGGTTAGGGAAGTTTGCCAGGAAGCTGCCCTCCAGGTGCCGCATCTGCAGCCCCTCGAGCCTGAGATTGCGGATATGCAGCATGCGTGCAGTGAAAGCGGGTAGCGCTTCGAGCTGCATACGGTCCAGTACCAGTGTTTCGGCTTGCGCGCCACCTTCACGGCGGGAAGCGCTCATCAGTCGCTCGGTGCATTGCTGGCGATCAAAGCGCTCTTCAAGGGTGCGGGCGGTGCTTACCCAACGGTTGAGATCTCGGTTGAGAGTACGCTGCTCGACCTCCAGCTGGTTGATCGCGCTACCCAGGTCGCCTCCTCGAGCCAGTTCGGCTTGTAGCCCGGTGATTTGCTCGCTGCTGAGTTCGGGGTAGAGCGCCCGGAGTCGACGTGCAGCCGGCAAGGCTCGTCCCTGCAGGCCTCGGCCGCTCAGGGGATAGCCCAGCTGGCCGTTGGCCAATCGCAAAGGGGAGCGGAACCTGGGGTTGATGGGCTGTTGGCCAAGCAGTGAGGCGCAGTGCTGGCGATCACCAAGGGCAAGTTGCAGCAACCGGGCCGGTTCAGCCTGCGGGTGCGCGGCTTGCAGCGCCTGCTTGATGCGTAGACTGTCGTCGTTGGCCAGGCTGGGCCTGAACAGGCCGAGGAGGGCGCGGTCAAGCCGCGCTCGAGCTTGCAGAAGGCGTGCTTCCTCGGCAACGCGAAGCGGCACCCGGCCGTTGGTCAGGCGTTCCCGTTCGGCGTTGCTGATGTTGGCCAGCAATTCTTCAAGCGCGCTGTCCGGTAGCCCGGGAAACTGCCGGGCGAGGGTTTGTGCAGTGGGTGGGTGTGTGGGACGGCGTCGTTGTTGCAGGCTCTCGAACAGCGCCTCGCGATGCTGTTCCAGGTGTTGCGCGAGCTTGTTGTTCAGTGCGGACGATCGGTGCTCGGTTGGTGTGTCACCGAGCAACTGCTCAATGGCTTCTTCATCCATCTGATCCAGCACGGTCTGGCTCAACTGGCCATTGTCCAGGTCGGTACGGGTAATTTCGATTTCTGTCTGGCCCAGCGTGTGAGGGGGGCCGTAGCGCACCGATTCGCCCCAGGGTTCTGGCCCTTGGTAAACCTTCAGCACGTTCCCCTCGGGCCACCCCGGCAGGCGCAGCAACTCAGGCAAGGCAAAGTTCTTGTACGCAGCCAGCGGCAACCCATGGCGTACGCAGTTGATGATCTGTTGGGTCTGATTGTCCAGTTGCAACCGCTGCAGCGCGTCGAGCAACAAAGCGGGTGGACGCAGGCCCGCTGCCTGGGCACGGCGCAGCACGTCTGGATCGGTACCGGTAGTGCGCATGGCATGGTCCAGTTCGCTGTCGTCCAGGCCTGCACTATGGCTGCCGAGGCGGCGCGCGAGCTGTTCACGTTCCCATTCCAGAGGCTGTTCATGGGCCAGTTGCCAGCGGGCGTTACCATGATGCAGCAAGCGTGGGGCATAGGCCTGCGCATCCTCGGGGTGGCGCACGCGCCATTGCTGATCAGCGCCCTGAAACACTTCGTACAGGGTCCCATCCAGCTTCAGGTAGGTCTTTCCGTCGACGTGCACATGGCCGAGCAAATCGGGTTGAGCCCCCTCAGGAATAGCCGCCGTGCTCGCATAGGGTTTCATGTCGGGGTGCCAAAGCACTTCCTTGTCTTCATGCCATACACTTTTCAGTGCATCGACAAAGCCAGACGCCTGGACGATCCTGGTGCCCACTGCAAAGCCGGCAATCACGCCCGCGTTGATGGCCAATGATTCCAGCTGCGCCAGTGCCTGCCGGGTATCACCTTCTTCCCAGGCCTCGAACCCGGTGAAAACAGAGCTCATCAGGTCGTAAGCAAAAACGCCTAGCATGACCGTGTTCAACCCCGGCACGAAGAACGCGGCGACATTCAGCACGTTCATCCCCAGGTCGAACCAGTACTTCAGACGCTCATTGCGGGCGTTGGCGTCGACTTCGGCGGTAGGGACTGCAATGGTTTTTGCGTCGGCCTTCATGCGCGCAAGGTGTGCGTTGTATAGGTTCGTCCAAGGGTCGGTTCGGATTGGCGAGAGCGTGAAAGGGATCACTGGCATGATTCGGGGTTTGCGTATGCCCGCTTCATCCTCTTCGAACAGCGCAATTTCCAGCTTTACGGCAAGTTCTTTTTGCCTGTCCTTGTAGGCGAAATGCACCAAGGTGCGGCGAAACTCGCTTTGCAATAGCCGGCTGCGCAGGTGCTTGCCCGCTTCCTGACGAGAAGCGAACTCCCTTACCGGGTGCTCGCTGTCGCCAAGGACATACACAATGCAGGGGTTCTTGCGGTAAGGGTTGTCTGGCCCGATGAACAGTATTTCGTGGACGGGGATATCGAAAAGGTTGAAGTGCCAGCAATGCAACGCCTCGTTTTCATAGGTGGGGTGAGACTTGCCGTCGCACAGTTGCCCAAGCGCATCGAGCCCGGCCTCGCTCAGCAGGCCTTTGAGCCTGGCGATCAATGCCTGGACCCTCAAGGCCTCACGGTTCGCTGCAATCGACAGGCGCTGGATTTCAGCGCGATTGGCGCCTTCATGGGTTGCAAGCAGATGGTCTTGATAACGTTTGCCAAGGTCCAGCGCCCGACAATGCCTGACGAAGTCCGCCATCGTCAGGCCTGCCGGGGGCGTGTCGCTGCCTGGGGCGTTGGTGAGCCTGCTGTAGGGGCCGACTTCGTCCAGCCCCTCGAAGTTGTGCAGGGCAGCCTCCAGCAAGCTGCGTGTTTGCGGTTGGCCGACCGGGCGAGTAGCCAGCACATCCGCTTCCTCGTCCGGGACCAAAGGCGTTTCCACATCGGGAACGCCCACCCAGATGTTGGCCTCTGACTCAAAGGGCTGGAACACATACTGCGCCCTGTCTACAGGCACATTCAGCTTCAACCGCTCGGTCAACAGCGGGCCGCAGAACGCGATGATGTCCTTGAACTCGCCCAGCGCCTGTTTGACTTGCGCCAGCCGTTTGTTCCGGGTTTGCAATGCGTTGTGCAACTGCTCACGCGTTGGCTCATCGGCAGTGGCATACCACGCGTAAGGGCTGCCATCTTCATCGAGATATTCCTTGTACAGGCTCTGCACCACTTTGCGTGTATGCGTGGGTTGGAGCGCCTTGCTCCATTTCGGTAACGATCGGGTTATCTGGCTTTGGTGCAACGGTGTCGGGGTTGTCATGGTCACCATCTCTTTTGTGGGGGGAGATAGTCCACGCTGATCAAGGCGCCGGAGTGCGGTAGATAGTTGTTGGCCGCGGTCGGTCCTGCGCATGCGCGGGTCGGTGGGGGGCTGGCAGCGAGGGAGGATCTGCGAGAGGGTGAGGCAGGTCATGGTGCAGGCTTCAGCCAAGGAGAATTGCAATGCGTTCGCTGTGCAGTCCGAAAGACCACCTGCTAGACCTCGATGGCGTTGAAATAGCGGTTCGCACCTGGGGGGCAGAAGACGGTATCCCCATATTGGCCTTGCATGGCTGGCTGGATAACGCTGCCTCGTTCGAGCGCCTGGCACCGATGCTGGACGGCTGCTTCGTGGTGGCCCCCGACCTGATCGGCCATGGCCGTTCTGGCCATCGTCGCCACGACAGCGGCTATTACCTGTGGGAGCATGCCGAAGACATGCTGGCGGTAACCGACAGTCTGGGCCTGGCGCAATTTCACGTGCTGGCCCATGGGATGGGCACCGGTATAGCGTCGCTGCTGGCGGCCATGACCAGTGGCATTGCCAGCATGACCTTCCTCGACGGCATGGGGGCACCGTTCACGGTGGCCGAGGATGACCGCGTGCAGCACCTGGCGCGGGCCTACCGGCTCAAGCGCATGGTACAGCGCAGCCAGTTGCCGGGTTTTGCCGAGCCGGATGTTGGTCGCTTCGACGACCTGGACAACGCCCTGGCGCAACGCCGCGAGCGGCTGGACACCGAACTGTCGGAAGGTGCCGCTCGGCTGCTGGCGCTGCGCGACCTGCTACAGCTGGACGATGGCTATTGCTGGCGCCACGACCCGCGGCTGGTATTGCCCGAACCCATGCCACTGACCGAGCGCGAAGCCTGCGACCTGCTCAGCCAGATCCGCTGCCCGTTGTACCTGCTGTTCGGCCGCCAGGGGGCCTTCACCGGCGAGGCCTTTACCCGGCGTCAGGCCGCCTTGCCCAGCCAGGCGAAAGTCTCCTGGCACCCAGGCGGGCACCACTTCCACCTGGATGCGCCGGACCGGGCGCTGGTCGACCAACTGCTGCGTATCCTGACGCGCCATGAAGGGGGCGTACTGCAACGCTTGGTGAACGAGTAGCTGATTCTGGTCACGCCGGGTGAACCTGGGCTATGGTGGCGAACGTATTCGCAAACACGCCACAGGGAGCCCGGCATGCGGCCTTTCACCATCAAGCACATCGACCACCTGGTGTTGCGGGTCAGCGACCTGCCGCGCAGTGTTGCCTTTTACACCGAACTGCTTGGCTGCACCGTCAGCCGCGTGCGCGAAGACCTGGGTATGGTGCACCTGGCCACGGGCACGGCGATGATCGACCTGGTGACCCTGGATGGCCCGCTGGGGCAGCCAGGCGGAGCGGCACCGGGCGTGGAAGGGCGCAACCTGCACCATTTCTGCCTGCGCATCGAGCCGTTCGACGAGGCCGCGTTGACGGCCTATCTGGAAGCCGCCGGGGTAAAGGTGGAGCCTGCCGAGAAGCGGTATGGGGCCGAAGGCGAAGGGCTTTCGCTGTACTGCTACGACCCGGATGGTAATCAGGTCGAGTTGAAGGGGCCGGTAGTGCCTGGCGGGTGAAACCGCCCCCGCCAAAATCGTCAGCCAACCCGCTATCGCCCGGCACCCCGGTGCTGCGTGTCGTCCAGGCCGCCCTCTCGTGCAGGGCCCGGCGGGTGGATATCCAGCCAATCCCGATTATGCTTCATGAACCTTGCTGCGATCCGAGGCGGCCCGCCTCGTCGTGCTTCGCGCAACCAAAGCAAGCGCCAGGGCCTGGGTGCGACGGTGAAGTGGTTGTGAGGTGCTCCGGCCTATATGACAACATGACGGAGGCAACCCATGGCGGTTCTCGACAGCACATCCACGGGCAGCGCGCCCCAACGCGGTATCACCAAGGAGGAGCGCAAGGTCATCTTCGCCTCGTCCCTGGGCACGGTATTCGAGTGGTACGACTTCTACCTGTACGGCTCACTCGCCGCGATTATCGCCAGGCACTTCTTCGCTGGCGTCAATGAAACCACCTCGTTCATCTTTGCCTTGCTGGCCTTTGCCGCCGGCTTTGCCGTCCGACCGTTCGGCGCCATCGTGTTCGGCCGCCTGGGCGACATGATCGGGCGCAAGTACACCTTCCTCATCACCATTGTCATCATGGGCCTGTCCACCGCAGTGGTGGGCCTGCTACCGGGCTACGCCACGATCGGCGTGGCCGCGCCGATCATCCTGATCACCCTGCGCTTGCTGCAGGGGCTGGCGCTGGGAGGTGAGTACGGCGGCGCGGCCACCTACGTGGCCGAGCATGCGCCCAAGGGCCGACGCGGCTTTTTCACTGCCTGGATCCAGACGACTGCCACCCTGGGGCTGTTCCTGTCGCTGCTGGTGATCATGGCCTGTCGCACCGCCATGGGGACGGAAGCGTTCGAGGCCTGGGGCTGGCGGATACCGTTCCTGCTGTCGATTCTGCTGCTGGCGATTTCGGTGTACATCCGCCTGCAGCTGAACGAGTCGCCAGTGTTCATGAAGATGAAGGCCGAGGGCAAGGCATCCAAGGCGCCCCTGACCGAATCGTTCGCCCGCTGGGACAACCTCAAGGTGGTGATCATGTCGCTGCTCGGCGGCACCGCCGGCCAGGCAGTGGTGTGGTACACCGGGCAGTTCTACGCGTTGTTCTTCCTGTTGCAGACGCTCAAGATCGAGCCGCAGACCGCCAACCTGCTGATTGCCGGTTCGCTGTTGATCGGCACACCGTTCTTCATTTTCTTCGGCAGCCTGTCCGACCGGATTGGCCGCAAGAAAATCATCATGGCCGGCTGCATCATCGCCGCGCTGACCTACTTCCCGATCTTCAAGGCACTGACCGAGTATGGCAACCCTGATGTATTCGTTGCCCAGGAGCAGAACCCGGTTGTGGTGGTGGCCGACCCGGGCCAATGTGCATTCCAGTTCGACCCGGTGGGCAAGGCCAAATTCACCAGCTCCTGCGACATTGCCAAGAGCCTGCTGGCCAAGCGCGCCATCCCGTATACCAATGAAGCGGCGGAGCCCGGCAGCGTGGCACAGATCCGCATTGGCGAACGGGTATTGCCGAGCTTTGATGGCAGCAGCCTGGCGGCGGCGGACTTCAAGGTGCAAAGCGAAGCGTTTACCGCAACCCTGAGTGGTGCATTGAAAGAGGCGGGCTACCCGGAAAAGGCCGACCCGGCGAAAATCCACTACCCGATGGTGCTGTTGCTGCTGACCATTCTGGTGATCTACGTGACCATGGTCTACGGGCCGATTGCCGCCTGGCTGGTGGAGCTGTTCCCGGCGCGCATCCGCTACACCTCGATGTCGCTGCCTTACCACATCGGTAATGGCTGGTTCGGCGGCTTCCTGCCGACCGTGGCGTTTGCCATGGTGGCAGCGACCGGGGATATCTATTACGGCTTGTGGTACCCGATCGTGATTGCCGTGATGACGGCGGTGTTGGGGATCTTCTTCCTGCCGGAGACCAAGGATCGGGATATCACTCACACCTGAAGGTCGAGTTTG